>CAYTGJ010000195.1:4717-6713 GCA_964437245.1 uncultured Chitinophagaceae bacterium | reverse complement strand
CGTGTACGATTGTAGTGTTGTCCTTATCGATGTTCACTTTATCCGCCTGGCCAAGATTTTCCAGGGTAGCGTTTTCAAGTTTGTAACCGCTTTCTTCGGAGATCACTGTACCACCTGTCAGGGCAGCGATGTCTTCCAGCATGGCTTTTCTTCTGTCGCCGAAACCAGGTGCTTTTACAGCAGCTACTTTCAGGGCTCCGCGGATCTTGTTTACCACCAGGGTGGCAAGTGCTTCTCCGTCTACGTCCTCTGCTACGATTACCAGTGGTCTTCCTGTTTGTGCTACCTGCTCAAGTACAGGTAGCAATTCTTTCATAGAAGATACTTTTTTGTCGTATAAAAGGATGTATGCATGCTCCAGATCTGCTTCCATTTTATCGGTATTGGTTACAAAGTAAGCAGAAAGATAGCCTCTGTCGAATTGCATACCTTCTACTGTTTTTACTTCTGTTTCCGTTCCTTTTGCTTCTTCTACTGTGATTACGCCGTCTTTGCCCACTTTATCCATGGCATCAGCGATCATTTTACCGATCTCTTTGTCGTTGTTGGCGGAAATAGTTGCTACCTGAGCAATTTCCTGGGAAGAAGATATTTTTTTAGATTGCTTTTTCAGCTCTCCTACGATTGCTGCTACCGCTTTGTCAATGCCTCTTTTCAGATCCATTGGGTTCGCTCCTGCTGCTACGTTTTTGATACCAGCATTGAAAATAGCCTGAGCCAATACCGTAGCAGTAGTAGTACCGTCTCCGGCGCTGTCTGCTGTTTTGGAAGCTACTTCTTTTACCAGTTGTGCTCCCATGTTTTCGATAGGCTCTTTCAATTCGATGTCTTTTGCTACAGTGACACCGTCTTTGGTAATGCTCGGTGCTCCAAATTTTTTATCCAGAATGACGTTTCTGCCTTTTGGACCCAGAGTAACTTTTACAGCGTTTGCCAAAGCATCCACTCCTTTTTTCAGTTGTTCTCTGGCGTCCGTATCGAAATAGATATTCTTTGCCATGTTTATTTTAGTTTAGATTTTTTGTTTTTGATTATTAGAGTTAAATATTTAAAGTTAAAAGGTTAAGGTTCTGAATAATGAACTTTAAACGCTAAACTTTAAAACGTTACTTTACAGGATTGCGAAAATATCGGATTCCTTCATGATCAGATAATCTTTCCCGTCTATAGTTACTTCTGTACCCGAATATTTACCATACAACACAGTATCACCTACTTTCACAGAGGTAGGTTCGTCTTTTTTACCAGGTCCTGCCGCTACGACAATACCTTTCTGAGGCTTCTCTTTGGCTGTATCAGGGATAATGATTCCGGAAGCTGTTTTCTCTTCAGCAGCAGCAGGTTGTACCAGTACTCTGTCTGCTAATGGCTTTAATTTAACGTTTGACATATTCTCTTTTAGTTTTATAAAGTGTAAATGTAAGGTGTTTTTCCAGAAAGCCCATATTGCAGTTATTATGCCATTGGATTAATTATGACATTTTTTCAGGGGACAGACAGGGGAAGGGGATAAAAATGACAGTATAACCTTCGTTTTTATTGAAAAAATAAGGAGTTTTGGACATTCTAACAGATTCAAGGCATTGGTTGAAATTATAAATATAAATGATCCTCTGGAAGTGTCTTTTGAGCCTTTTTGGTTCAATAGCAACGAATATGCTGGTCAACAGACCGGAATAGAAGGTGGAACGTTTTTTTACCGGAAAGAGAACAAAGAGATCTTTATTCGCCTGTATAAGCAGGAGGAGGTTCTTATTTCTCCCTGGAGAGCCCCTTTCGGCTCCCTGGAATTTTCGGAGGAAACGGATATTGCCACGCTTTATGAATTTATAAAGGAATTGACGGAAAAGGTCCGGGCAATAGGAATCAAGGAGATCCGGATCACGGCTCCTCCCGAATGTTATGACCTTGCCAGGGCCGACCGGCTGGACGAAGTACTGATCTATGCAGGATTCAGTACGATGGTGACGGAATTGAATTATCACCTGGAAACGGG
>CAYTGJ010000195.1:0-4707 GCA_964437245.1 uncultured Chitinophagaceae bacterium | reverse complement strand
AATTTGAAAGTTTCATACATCCATCGGAAAAAAGAAGACTTAAAAAATGTCTGACTGCCGGCTTTGAATTCAGAGAAGAAACTAATCCCGATTATCCTGCTATTCATAAGCTGATCGCTGACTGCAGGGAGCGTAAGGGGCATCCCCTTTCTATGAATGCAGAGGATTTCACCCGTATGTTTCATGATTTTCCTGACCGTTATAGCCTGTTTGTAGTGAAGGACGGGGAAACTACGATTGCCGCTGCTGTGGGAGTGAAGGTACGGACAGACCTGCTGTATAATTTTCTTCCTGCGGATCACCCGGAATACCTGGGGTATAGTCCGGTAGTATTGCTGAATAAAGGGATGTATGAGTATTGCCGTACAAACGGATATAAAATATATGATCTTGGGATCGCTACATCCGGAGGGATCCGGAACGAAGGCCTCATACGCTTTAAAGAACATCTGGGAGGAATACTTTCGCATAAGTATTCGTATTCGATCCGTCTGTAGCACGATCGTAGCATGATGTAAGTTATAAGTGGATTGCGCAGTACAATTTTTTGTGATTTTTTATGAAATTGCCTAAGTTGGTCGGGCTAATAGAACGGATATGCTGGTATGCACTGGTTATTGTAAGGAGAGAAAAAGAATATGAAGTTTGGGAAGAGGGACTTTTTAATTCTGCTGGGCTGTTTGTTATGCCTGCTGGTGTATACGTATCATTATTTTTTTCTGTCAAATTCTCCTTTTTACAATGCGGTTTCTTATGGGGTCCCTGTCATGCTGGTGCTGAACTGCCTGCTGCTGATCGGGAGTTTTTTTTCAAGGGTTAAAGTGATCTGGCTGTTTCCTGTACTGTTGCTGATCTATTCGAATAAAATTCTGACAAGTTTTGTAGCGTTCAACTGTGTAAAAGAAACTCCCGGAGCATCCAGTATAAAAGTGCTGTCTTACAATGTGGGGACCTTTAACCTCGACCGGTTTCATACTACGGATACCTTGCGGCTGTCGGACTCTGTTGTCATAGAACGGCAAAAGCAGTTTCTTCGGAAATGCAAAGCCGATGTTATTTGTATACAGGAGTTTTATAACAACGACGCAAGGGATTTTACCACGATACTGAATGAAATGACGGAAATAGGATATAAATATTTTTATATGAATCCCATCCGGATAGAAGAATACCAGGGCTTTTTCGGTGTCATTACCTTTTCAAAACTTCCAATTGTAGACAAAGGGAAGATCTCTTTTGAATACAAGGAAAACAAGAGGGCGCTTAATACGGCTATCTATACGGATATTGCGGTGGGCGATGATACCGTGCGGATCATTAATGTACACCTGCACTCTATGGATCTTCGGGCTCAGCGGGTCTTAAAAAGCCTTCCTTCCGATACCTTAGGAAAAGAGTTGAATCTCTTTAAGGAAAAAATGGAATATGGTTTTATCAAAAGAGGAAAGCAGATCGAAGTGCTGGAAGCAGAGATCCTGAAGAAAAAAGATCATAAGATCATTCTGGTAGGAGATCTGAACGATATGCCATATTCGTTTTCATACCTTACGGTGAAAAAATATCTGCATAATTCTTTTGAAAAGGCAGGACGTGGGTTCGGATTCACCTACAACAAGTTTCCCTGGTTTATCAGGATTGACAACCAGTTTTATTCTCCCTCTATGAAGATCACTTCGTTTGAAGTTCTGAAGAATAATGAATTGTCGGATCATTATCCTATTGTAGCAGGTTATCAACTATCAAAATGAAATATGCTGAAACAAAAAAAGCGCTGATTGGAACAGCGCTTTTCAGGTAGGTGGTCAGTGTTTATTTTTTCTTCATGAATATTTTGGTAATCATTCCCGAGTCTGCCAGTCCGGCAGCGGTAGATTCGATCACATATCCTTCGGCTGCCAGTTTGTTGATCGCATTGAGGATGATCTCTCCGTTATCATCATGGTTTTCAGAGGTGAACTCCTTGAAAGGAATCAGCTCTCTTTTATTGACGCCGTAGTGGATGTGTACCCCGTTATCTTTGTATTTAGGGATCTCATAGATTTCGATCAGGATATAACTGTTAGAAGAAGCCAGGCCCGTTTCTTTTCCTTGGGGAGTGAAGGCCATAAGAGAGAGCGAAACAATGACTGCCACTGCAATCAAAGAGTAGATAGCGTATTTTTTCATAATTTGAGGATGTTAGGTTAGGGTTAATTATATCTGGAAAAAATAATGAAAAATATGTGTATAAAGCAATTTTTAGAGGCAAATTTGTTTGAATATTAGGACAGACGGGTTCAATTATTGCATTTTTTTGTTAATTTTGAGGATATGATGTTTTTGTGGAAAAGGATCGGAGAGGTTCTTAAAAACACAAAAAACACAGTCGGATTGTTTTAACTATACGTTGCAGGTGAATTTTCTCTATCCTCAGTTTTTGTTCGGACTTTTAGCGGTTGCCATTCCTATTGCGATCCATCTATTTAATCTTCAGAAGCCACGGAAAGTACTTTTTCCGAATGTCCGGTTTTTGAAACAGGTACAACAAAGCACGTCCAATAAATTAAAGTTAAAACATCTTCTCATCTTATTGTCCAGGATCTGTTTTATTGCATTTTTGGCTATTACGTTTGCCCAACCATTTCTGGTCAGCAAGGATGCCGGCAATTTTAAAGGAAAACCTTTTGTATCGGTATACCTGGATAATTCATTCAGTATGCAGAATGAACTGGAACAGGAAAAAGCATTGGATGTAAGTGTAAAATCGATTCAGCAACTTACGGATCTTTTTCCCGGCACCACTTCTTACGGATTTCTGACCAATGATTTTGAAGGAAAAGACCAGTATTTTCGTAACCGGGATAAACTGAATGAACGTATCTCCGAAATTAATTTTTCAAACAATTACCGGGAAGCCGCTGCGGTGCTGAAACGGCAACACCAGGTTTTACAGGCTCAGGGGGCAGAAAACAAGCACTTGCTCTGGTTTTCTGATTTTCAGAAAAGTACTTTAGGGGATCTCTCAGTCTTGAATTTTGATTCTACTATTCATTATCATTTTGTTCCTGTCCGGAATACAGAAATTGCTAATGTATCAGTCGATTCACTCTGGCTGACCAGTCCGCTGGTTAAGGCCGGTGAAAATAACTCACTGGAAGTAAATCTGCACAACAGTGGGATGAAAGAAGTAAGAGAACTGACCGTAAAATTATACATAGATAATATCCAGGTAAGCTCGGCCGTAGTAGACATAAAGCCAGGAGGGTATGCCAAAACATCGTTTGTGTTTAATATCAGCGGGGAAGGTCAGCGAAAGGCGTCGGTCCGTTTTGAAGAACATCCGATCACTTTTGATAATGAATATTTCTTTACGCTGAATGTGTCGCCTAAGATCAACATTCTGCACCTGCACGACGGTGAGGGAACGTATGTCTCCAATGTATATTCCAATGAAAGTATTTTTGAGGCCACAACAAACCGCTCAGGAGATTTCGATTATTCCAGGATCGCTACTACAGATCTTCTTGTGCTGGATGGTGTATCGGTGATCGCTCCGGCATTGCTCCGGCCAGCCAAAGATTTTGTGGAAAAGGGAGGAAGCCTGCTGGTCTTTCCGTCCCGCAGGATCGATCAGAAGAGCTATGATGCATTTGCTTCCATCTTTCAGTTTCCCGCACCCGTCGCCTTGAAACAGGATACTTCCCGGAAGAGCACTTACGAATTGAACAGCCCTGATTTTGAAAACCCTTTTTTCAGCAACATATTTGAAAAAAAGGAGGCAAGGATGCTGATGCCTTATGCATTTCCTTCTGTACAATGGGGACGTAAAGGAGAAGTATTGCTCCGGCATAAGAACGCCGAACCTTTTTTATCTGTAGTGAATATGGGCAAAGGAAAGGTCTATCTTGCTTCTGCTCCGATGGATCAGGACTGGACCAATCTGCCGAAACATTCGTTCTTCGTTCCGTTGATGTATAAGATAGCCTTTAACAGCATTATTTCTGCCGAGCGTCTTTCATTCTCTTTTCAGGAACCGACGATTGAAGTAGATATGGGAGAGACCGGTCCGAAGGCTTCCAATACAGTGTATGCACTGGAAGGAAAAGATTTTAAGATCCTTCCGGCTCAATGGGCTGCCGGAGACAAACTGATCTTGGATCTCCCTTCCGAACAGATGCGGGCTGGGTTTTATGAGCTTACGCTGGAGGGGAAAAGCAAAAAAACGATCGCTTTGAATTACGGAAAAAAAGAATCGCAGATGGCGGGTTATACACAGGAAGAATTGCAAAAGCTTGCCGAAACTCATAAAAATATTAAAATATATAGCTCTGAAACAAGTGATCAGTTTGCAGACTCATTTCGGCAGGACAATCTTGGAACGCCTCTCTGGAAATATTTCCTGTTGGGAGCATTGCTGTTCCTGATGATCGAGATACTGCTGATCAGGTTTTTGTAAAAAGTATTAAGGGGGTAGTCTGCCAGGTAATTATTTCAGAGCGGCTATCCAGTCTTGAAAGATAGAATTCTAACATTTATTGGTTGTATGAAATTGCTTATAAAAAATGCCAGATTGATAGACCAGAACGGCCCGCTGAATGGACAGGTGAAAAACATCCTGGTCGAGGATGGGAAGATAAGTTTTGTAGAGGAAACAGTCTCGGCGGATCAGACGATCGAAGGTAAAAATATCTGCGTCTCAGCAGGGTGGTTTGACATGCGTGTGACCAT
>CAYTGJ010000194.1:0-6718 GCA_964437245.1 uncultured Chitinophagaceae bacterium | reverse complement strand
GACTACGGGGTTGCGGTGTTCGTTTTTAGAGGAAAAGTACGCTGGTGAAATGGAGAAAGTGTTTATGGTTATAAGGAGAAACACTCAGCAAAAATACTTAGGTTTATCACGGTTCAAAACCATTTTATTACCAAGATTATTATACGGTTTTTGTCTTAAATACAATTTTTTTTACTACCGGTATTATAAAGGAATATATTTTCAAAAAATAGTTATTTTCTTAAAATTAAGCAGTTTTTTGGATGAATTAAAACGCAATATGTATAGTAATTTTAACGCTACCGGAGGAGGTTAAAACAAAAAATAATAAGACAAATAATAACAGCTTACTACTATAATACTAAATTAATATCAGGGACAGGGGAAAAACTGATTCAAACCCGGGTTCTGCATAAGAACATGTTTCTGAAACAGGAGGTTAGAGTAAAATCAGATAGTTAAAACCTATAAAGTCCCGGTCAACGTATAACAACAATAGTCGATAGCCTATAACTGGTAAGATCAAAAGTTATAAAATAAATAAATTCTAAAATTATGATTATGGTAAAAAACGTATTGAGCTCAGAGCCGTCCCTGGCGGTGAATAGGTTTGAGAAAATTTCCACCGAGATTTTTCCAGATTCTGAGCAGGGTTCCAAAGCAATTGCAAGAGAGATTTCGGATTTGATCAGAAGTAAGCAAAAGGAATTGAAACCATGCGTTTTAGGACTTGCCACCGGTTCTACTCCGAAAAAAGTGTATGCAGAACTTATCCGTCTTCACAAAGAAGAAGGACTAAGCTTTAAGAATGTGGTGACGTTTAACCTGGATGAGTATTTTCCTATGGAGCCGGATTCACTTCACAGTTATGTCCGGTTTATGGAAGAGCAGCTTTTCAATCACGTGGACATCCCGAGAGAAAATTATCACCTTCCGGATGGTACCCTGAAGTTGGAAGACGTACCGGCTTTTTGTAAAGAGTACGATGCAAAGATAGAAGAATATGGCGGACTGGATCTTCAGTTGCTTGGTATCGGAGGCAACGGCCACATCGGTTTCAACGAACCTGGTTCACTTTTAAATTCCAGAACGCGGATCATCGCACTGGATCATTCTACCAGAGCTGCGGCGGCAGGAGAATTCCAGGGGCTTACAAAGGTGCCTAAAAAAGCAATTACCATGGGCGTAAGCACGATCCTGCAGGCAAAAAGAATCATTCTGATGGCCTGGGGAGAAAGCAAAGCAAAGATCGTAAAGACAGCAGTAGAAGGACCTATTGTAGATACCGTCCCTGCTTCGTTTCTTCAGAATCACAGCAATACTACGTTCGTGGTTGACGAAGCCAGTGCTACAGAACTTACAAGAGTCAACACTCCATGGCTTGTAGAGAGCGTGACATGGGATAAGAATATGATCAAGAAGGCAGTATGCAAGTTGTCTCTTTTGCTCAATAAACCAATCCTGAAACTTACCAATAAAGACTATAACGATAATGGAATGAGTGACCTGCTGGCGCAGCATGGAAATGCTTATGACATTAACATAATAGTATTCAATGATCTGCAAAGAAGCATCACCGGATGGCCGGGAGGAAAGCCGAATGCCGACGATTCTACCCGTCCGGAGAGAGCAGAGCCGGCAGAGAAAAGAGTGATCATTTTCTCTCCACACCCTGACGACGATATTATTTCAATGGGAGGTACTTTCCAGAGACTCCAGGATCAGGGACATGATGTGCATGTGGCCTATCAAACGTCGGGAAACATCGCTGTGACGGACGATGAAGCCCTGAGATTTGCCGGTTTTGTATGCGAGTACAACGAGAAATTTGGAATCGATAACACAGAGGCAGACAAGATCTATAAAAAAGCGATCGACTTCATTAACAATAAGAAGACATCGGAAGTAGACATCCCGGAAGTAAGATATATCAAAGGACTGATCCGGGTAGGAGAGGCAAAAGCAACCTGCCGTTTTGTAGGAAACGGAGAAGCGAAAGCGCACTTCCAGAACCTGCCTTTCTACGAAACAGGAAAAGTTCAGAAAAATCCTCCGGGAGAAGAAGATATCAAGATCACGATGGAGCTGATCGAGCAGATCAAACCTCATCAGATCTTTGCCGCAGGCGATCTGGCCGATCCGCACGGTACACACAAAGTCTGTCTGGATATAGTATTTGAAGCCCTGAAAAGACTGAAAGGAAAAGACTTCATGAAAGACTGCTGGGTTTGGCTGTACAGAGGAGCATGGGCAGAGTGGGATATCCATGAAATTGAAATGGCAGTACCAATGAGTCCTGATCAGGTATTGAAAAAGAGATTGGGAATCTGGAAACATCAGTCACAAAAAGACGGTGTAGTGTTCCAGGGATCAGATTCGAGAGAATTCTGGCAAAGAGCAGAAGAGCGCAACAAGGCTACAGCAGAACTTTATAATAAGCTGGGACTGGCGGAATATGCAGCAATGGAGGCTTTTGTGCGGTATAAGTACTAATGAGAATAGAATGCCGGTCATTCGTGGCCGGCTCTTTATAAAACCAATAAGTAAACTATATTAACCAATCAAAATTATGAACCATCTAGTGAATCTTTATCTGTCAAGGAATCTTGGAGAAAAAATGCTTGGTTGCCTGATCGGCGAAATTGTCAGAACGTCTAACTTCGATAAGTATACGCAAGGGATTATCGACGGGATAGAGCTGAATAAGAAAATAGCTCAGTTCGTAAAAGATCATCCGGTATATGAAAGAAGCAAGGAAAAACTGAATCCCAAGTATTCTAAACATGCTTCCAAGATCATCGATATCTTCTACGATCACTTCCTGGCGGCTAACTGGAGTAAGTATTCCAACGATACGCTGGAAAGCTTTGCCAAAGACAGCTACCGTTTCATTGAAGAAAACCACGGGATCCTACCTTACAAATTAAGAAAGCTGACTTCTGTGATGGTACATAATAACTGGCTGGTAAATTATGCCAGCGTACAGGGAATACATAGCTTCATGCGGGAAATCACCCGTCGTGATACTTTCCAGACCAACCTGGAATATTCCCTGGAGGATCTGATCAATCAGTATAATGACTTTAAGGCTGATTTTGAAGAGATTTTCCCTCAATTAGTTCAGTATGTACACGATACTATTGCTTCTGAAGAACTGGTATTACAGGAAGCATACCGGTAATACTATTTTCATAATTTTGATATTGGTTTAATCTACAACGACTTAGTCTCGAAGACTGGGTCGTTGTATTTTTTTTGCAAAATAATATTCCTCCCAAGTGTGTAACATATAGGCATAAATATTAAATTAGCGTGATTTTTTGTAACAGAAATCAGATAAGTATAAATTTTTAACAAATTAATATAGATTAAAAATATGGCAGGAGTTTCGTCAAATACCGGATTCAACGATGTAAAGCTGGAAGAGGGTAAGAATTATACAATACCATTAATAGTACTCACCAGTTTATTCTTCATGTGGGCGGTAGCTACTAATTTCAATGATATTTTAATGCCCAAGTTGCGGGAGGCTTTGTCGCTGACCCATCAACAAACTTCTTTTGTGCAGGTTGCATTCTTCCTGGGATATGGATTGATGTCTATTCCGGCCGGAATTATCATCAAAAAAGTAGGATACAAAGCGGGGATCCTGACGGGGCTGGTGACCTGTTCGCTCGGTGCTCTCTTGTTTATTCCTGCGGCAAACATTTTACAATACTGGTTGTTTCTGGTTGCTTTGTTTGTAATTGCCGGAGGGATCACATTCCTGCAGGTAGCTGCAAATGCGTATGTAGCCGTACTCGGCGATCCTAAGACTGCTCCTTCCCGTTTGAACTTATCTCAGGCTTTTAACTCTATAGGAGCGTTTGTAGGACCATGGTTTGCAGGAGAGGTAATGCTGGACGGTGGTTCAGGAGCTGAATCTGTTAAATTCCCTTATCAATTGCTCTGTGGTTTGTTCGTGGTCATTACCCTGATCATTCTATTTTCTAAATTACCAAAGATCAACAGTTCCGGTACCGGGTTTTCCAATCCGCTTACAGCATTTAAATTCAAGCATACTACTTTTGCAGTAATCGCTATTTTCCTGTATGTAGGAGCAGAGGTAGCGATCGGAAGTTATTTCGTTCAGTTTACCGAACACCTTAATCTTGGATTGGTAGAAAAACAAGCCAAGAATTTCCTGGTGGCTTACATGGCCTGTGCTGCGATAGGCCGTTTCCTTGGTTCTTATTTCCTTACCAGGATTGAACCTGGAAAAGCACTTGCGTTCAATGCTGTCGGGGCTATTATTTTGATCCTGGTATGTGTATTTGGCTCAGGATATGTATCGCTGATCGCTTTGGTACTGATCGGACTGATGAATTCCATTATGTTCCCTACTATTTTCACCCTGGGTATCGATAAGCTGGGAGAATATACCGAAGCCGGTTCGTCGCTGATCATTACCGCTATTATTGGTGGTGCGGTGATCACTCCTGCGATGGCTTATATCATCGACCTTGATCATAACCTGTTCAGATATTCTTATCTGTTGCCGGCATTATGCTATGCGTACATTGTATTTTTCGGTCTGAAAGGGGCAAGCACAGCTTACCTGGAGAAAAAATAACGGTTCCTTCTTCTGAAGAAGAAGGTGCGGTAGTACAGAATAGAAATACGAATACTAATTTTCGTATAAATAAAAAAAGGAAACGTCGTCAGGGCGTTTCCTTTTTTTATTGGCATCGTACTTATTCTATTCTGGGAAGAGAGGAAAAGATTACCTCCGTTCGATTTTATGTGTTTCCTGTGTGTGTGCCTTGTATATTTTGAGCAGGTAGATACCGGAAGGAATGGTGTCTAACAGAAGAATACTATTGGTGTCTTCAACACGGAAGCTCCGGAGCTTCTGTCCTGTTGCAGAATACAGCTCGAGCTCATGGATGACATCGGGAGAAGTAATGTGAAGAATCTCTCTTGCAGGGTTAGGAAATAAAATACTTTGAGAAGAAGTGTTATAAAACGTAGAAACGATTTTTGAGAAGGAAGTAGTTCCGTTTTTTTCTACAGTTTGTATTTTGTAATATCCTGTTGCTTCCAGAGGATTTATGTCTTCAAAAATATAATGTAAGGTGGACTGTTCCTGATGAAGAGGTGCTACGGTGCCAATGCTCTCAAAGTTGACTCCGTCGCTGCTTCTGAGAATATGATAAGCCATGATATCTTTTTCCCCGCTGACACTGAACCGGATCGTGACCGCTCCTTCACTTTTTCTGGCTTCCAGCGAAAGCAGTTCTACCGGAAGAGGATGTGAACATACCCAGAATTCGGAGGTACTATGATTCGCATTGGTTTGAGTTGCCGTGACCGACAAGGCATCGGTAGGGGAGAGGCCGAGGTTGTGCGTGAGGATCCAATTGCCATCACCGGCAATTGTAGCCGTACCTACATAAATTTCACCTTCGCAATCACAGCGGACTCCGTCTGTATACTGGTTCCGGTATACGTGAATAGTATTGCCGGGAGTTCCGGTTCCGTCAATGCTGTTGGCAAAAGAATTTAACACTACAGGAGCAGCGATCCCTTCATTCTCAATAGCATTGTCGCTTTCCATATTGATGCCCTGTGCTCCGTTGCAGTAGATGGTATTTCCAATAATAGCGTTGAAATTGGTAGTCGCCACCGGGTAGCCTGCTATCCGTACGCCGTCCCCTCCATTGTTGGCAATGAGGTTGGCGGCTCCCGGAGTAAGTGAGCCGATGATATTATTATTGTTGGCTTGTGTAAGGTACTGATACGACATGAGAAAAATCCCATGGGTGGCATTCCCAAAACCAGGAGCAGGAGTGCCGTCCTTATTCACGCCGATCAGATTACCATAAAAGACATTGTCGCTGGAGATCTGTGTACGGATTCCATCAGTGGTGGCCGAACAGCAAAAGAGATTTCCTTCTCCTGCAGTAGTACCTCCGATCATGTTATTGCTTGATCCGTCCAGCAGCAGAAGCCCCATTCCGTTGTTTGGCACCGGAATTAATCCTGTGATATCAGCACCTACGTAATTCCCCTGGATCACATTTGAGACGGATTGCTGGTCGAACATCATGCCATGATCTCCGTTTCCGGACATATAATTTCGTTCGCCGGCTGCCGCGCCGCCAATCGTATTGCCTGAAGCAGCCAGTCCGAAACGGAAACCTATTGTCCCGTTCCCTACGGCTGAGATCCCGTCGTTGCCAAGTCCTACAGAGTTGTCATAATAAAAACTGTTTGTAGAGCTTAGCATGTTCATCCCGATCTCTGCATTGCCGCCTACTACGTTTCCGATCCAGGTATTGGCATTACATCCTCCTTGTGTCTGGATGCCATGTATCCCGTTTCCAAGAGGAGCGTTGCCGGTATTGTTGGTGCCAATATAGTTTCCACGAATTACAGAATTGTCTACGTCTTCCATAAACAGCCCGAAGTTAGGATTTCCGGAAAGGAGATTTCGTTCGGAAAGATCACCGCCGATCGTATTGCCGGAGGAATAAGTGAGCGAGAGTCCGGTATCAAAATTAGGGATCGCATTGAGTCCATCGATCGAAGTGCCGCAGAAATTTCCCTGGATAGTATGTCCGTTGCAGGCCATGATGGAAATCCCGTTTTCTCCTCCGGCATCTCCGTTGCCTGAAATAATGTTGCGTTCGGAAAGACTGCCTCCTCCGATGATCGCATTGTCTGATTCGCTCAGGTAAATTCCGTGTTGTCCGTTTCC
>CAYTGJ010000193.1:0-6775 GCA_964437245.1 uncultured Chitinophagaceae bacterium | reverse complement strand
TAAGAAGTCTGTTCCCGAAATTCGAACAGGATGCGATCCGTTACAAAGAAGTCAAAGAAGTCAAACAATATCTTCTTCAGCACAATGCACTGGCTGTAAGTACACACTACAATGGTGTGAAGGTAACCAAATAATTTTTAAGCCATGGCAAAATACGCACTTGTCACAGGAGGCTCCAGAGGGATCGGAAAAGCAGTATGCGAAGAGCTGGCCTCCATGGGATATACGATCCTAATCAACTACCGCTCCAACCGGGAAGAAGCAGAAAAAACCCTTGAAGCCGTCCGTAACCAGGGGAGCGACGGGATCCTCCTGAAATTTGACGTAGCCAGTCAGCAGGAAACCGATGAAGTATTAGGCGGCTGGATCGAACAGCATACCGGAGATATCATTGAAGTACTGGTAAACAATGCCGGAATACGGAAAGACAACCTGATGATGCTCATGCCTCCGGAAGACTGGAAACAGGTAATGAATACCAGTGTAGACGGTTTTTATAACGTAACCAGACTGGTGCTGAAAGGAATGATCTTCAATAAATACGGCAGGATCGTAAACATTGTTTCTTTATCCGGATTAAAAGGGCTGCCCGGACAAACCAATTATTCAGCCTCCAAAGCAGCCGTGATCGGAGCGACCAAAGCACTGGCACAGGAAGTAGGGCGACGGGGAATAACGGTAAATGCAGTAGCGCCCGGATTCATCAAAACCGATATGACACAGGACATCAACGAAGCCGATTACAAATCGGTCATTCCTGCCGGCAGATTCGGTGATCCGAAGGAGGTAGCCCACACCGTTTGTTTTCTTGCCTCTCCCAAAGCTTCGTATATTACAGGAGAAGTGGTTTGTGTTTCCGGCGGACTTTATTAATATTGTACCAGCATTACAGCCAAACGATCGCTGAAATATACAAGAGATTGTTTAGTAACAACATTAACTATTGATTCACAATAAACAGCAACCAAACATGTCCTGGACTGGGAAATCAAAAGGCAGCTTGACCGGATACAAAATGTTTGTATACACCATTCGTCTTTTCGGATTAAAGGCCGCCTACGTTTTACTGAAAATCGCCTCTTTTTACTACGTTATTTTTTATAGAAAAACGTTTAATTTTATTTACGATTATTTCCGGAAAAAATTTAATTACTCCAAAACAAAATCGTTTTTCAAAACCTGGGAAAACCATTACTTATTCGGACAAACTCTTGTGGACAAAACCGTTTTGTTTGCAGGGATGAAAAACAATTTCACCTTTCATTTCGACGGGGAACATCATCTTGAAAAAATAATCGCCGATCAAACCGGAGGAATACTGGTAAGCGCGCACATCGGGAACTGGGACATTGCCGGTAATTTTATGAATACACGTCATGGCACTGAGATCAACATTGTGATGTACGACGAAGAACACCAGCAGATCAAACAGTATTTTGAAGAGATCCACAAAAACAAACAGATCAATGTCATCCCGATCAAAAATGACATGTCTCATATTTTCAACATACACCAGACCCTGGGCAACAAGGGCTTGATCTGTATACATGCCGACCGTTATGTAGAAGGGACCAAAACAGTACAAAGAAATTTCCTGGGCGAAGACGCTCGCTTTCCTGTGGGTCCTTTTGCGATCGCCTCAAAATTTGAAGTCCCTGTGGTATTCGTCTACGCCGTCAAAGAGAGTAAACGTCACTATCATTTATTCTGTACCCCTCCCAAAACCTACCGGAACAAGCAGGATGAAATGATCGACGACTACGTAGCCAACCTGGAAAAAATGACGAGAAGATATCCGGAGCAATGGTTCAACTATTTTGACTTCTGGAAAAAATAATACCGGGTATGACTACAAATGTGTTCCCTCTCGATCGGCTGATCCCCCAAAGACCACCCTTCGTCATGATCGACCGGGTCGTTGCATCAGACGAAATCACCACGGTTAGTTCATTCCTCCTGACGGAAGAAAATATCTTTTGCGAAAAAGGATTGTTCCGAGAGCCCGGCATGATCGAAAACATTGCCCAGACCGTGGCAGCAGGAAGAGGATACGCAGGAGCATTATCCGGCAAAGCTCCCCAGATCGGTTACATCGGATCTGTCAAATCGTTGAAGATACATTTTTTTCCAACAGTGAACACCACCCTGACAACCACGATCGAAATTTCCAGCCAGGTACTAAACTTTACTTCTGTCAAAGGGAAAATATACTCCGGAGAGCAAATCGTTGCAGAATGCGAACTGGTCATTGCGGTCAATCCCTAAGCGGCTTCTTTTACAAAGCAGATGTTCTCTTCAAAAATGGATTTTTTGAGCATATGTATGTATCTTGCATACTAAGTCCGGATGTTTTATCCCTAATAAAATGAATTCTGAAAAACCGCTTAGTTCTACCTGTGAGATCGCTATTCGTTTCAACGAAGCAGATCCTATGGGAATTGTCTGGCACGGCCATTACATACAGTATTTTGAAGACGGCCGGGAAGCATTTGGCAAAGAGCACGGAATCAGCTACTCCCAGGTACACGAGCACGGTTATACACTTCCCCTGGTCAGTATTTCCTGCGAATACAAACGCTCACTGAAATACGGGGAAAAAGCGAGGGTAGAAACAACCTACAAAGACTGCAATGCCGCTAAAGTAGAGTTCGACTATAAAATCTACAGAAGCTCAGACGGTCTTCTGGCCGCTACCGGTAAGTCTACTCAAGTATTTCTCAACGGAGCAGGAGAATTGCAACTGATCATCCCGGCCTTTATATCGGATTGGAAAAAGAAAAAAGGATTGCTATAACCATGCAGGAAATTACCATTGTTGCACACAACATCATCTCTCCGCTTGGTTTTACATCCAAAGAAAACTATGCAAACTGCCTGGCAGGTAAAAGCGGGATCCGATCACTCCCCTCTCCCGTTCCTCCCTATGAACCGGTCTGGATCTCCAGATTCGACGAAGCATCCCTGGAAGAGAAGTTTGCGGTGATTCCTTCCGGGAAAAACTATACACGGGCAGAAAAGCTCCTGATCTTATCGATTGAAGACACTCTTTCCCAATCATCTCTTCAGGCATCAGAAAAAGAACTTCTCATTATACTCAGCAGTACCAAAGGGAACATCGATCTTCTGGACGACCGGTCCTCCCCTGGCTTTGCTGAAAACCGGGTACATCTATGGAGTATGGCTGATACCCTCCAACACTATTTTCAAACTGCTCACAAACCATTGATTGTCTCCAATGCTTGTATTTCAGGAGTCAATGCCCTGGTACTTGCGGGGCGTCTGATCAGGGATCAACAGTATAAGCACGTGCTGGTAGCCGGAGTGGACCTGGCCAGCAAGTTTGTGATCGCAGGCTTTCAATCCTTCAAAGCAATGTCTGCTCTTCCTTGCAGACCGTTTGACAAAGACCGTGACGGCATCAACCTTGGAGAAGGAGGAGCTTCCCTGCTGCTTACCAGCGAAAAAGATACCCGTCCGGGACAGATCACCCTGCTTGGAGGGGCCGTCAGCAACGATGCCAACCATATTTCCGGACCTTCGCGCACCGGAGACGGATTGTGGTTTGCCATTTCCAATGCACTCCGCGAATCGTCCCTTTCCCCTGATTCGATCGATGCGCTGAATGCACACGGTACCGCCACAGTCTACAACGATGAAATGGAATCAAAAGCCTTCAAACTCGCCGGTCTGGGGAACACTCCTATGAACAGCCTGAAAGGATATTTCGGCCATACACTCGGAGCGGCCGGCCTGATCGAAACGATTATATCCCTGCAAGCCATGCAGGATGATCTTATCCTCCCTACTCTCGGATACAGCTCCCCGGGTACACCGGAGGAAGTAAACATCAGTAACCAACCCGTTCAAAAAAACATTCGTTATTTGTTAAAAACCGCTTCCGGCTTTGGAGGATGTAACGGAGCTATTATCCTGAAAAAAAATGCCTGACCATTGCTATATACAATCTTATGTCTCGATCCGGAAAGACAAGGTTGTCCTGAACGGACAAGTGCTTTCGGAACAAAACCTGCCTGCTCCGGAGCAGGCTAAAGCGCTCTACCAATACCTGCAACTCGATTACCCAAAGTTTTTCAAGATGGACGAGTTATGCAAGCTGGCTTTTATTGCCGCAGAATTAGTGCTGAAAGAACATTCTTTAAATACGGTTTCCGAAAATGAGATTGCAGTCATACTTGCCAATGCCTCTTCCACCCTTTTTACCGACCAGAGGCATCAGGAAAGTATCCGGGATGATGCCCACTATTTTCCCAGTCCGGCAGTATTCGTTTACACCTTGCCCAATATCACGATTGGCGAAATAGCGATTCGACATAAAATCAAAGGAGAAAACACTTTCTTCATACAAGAGCAATACGACCTGCCGTTTATGCACCGGTACGTAGCTTCCTTATTTCGGCACCAGCGTGCGAAAAAAATCCTTTCCGGGTGGATAGAATTCAACTCCGAAGGATATGAAGCTTTCCTTTACCTTGCGGGGGGAGAAAAAACAGGGATTTCCCTGCCTCACCTGCAGGAAAATATCGACAAACTGTATAAAACCGCCTTTCCGGCTTAGTTTTTACATTTTAAAACGTTAATTTTACGGTTGATTTACAATTTATTAATAATCAAATGGAAAACCTAGTACTGGACCTGAAGAAAAATATTAAAAACGCACTCAACCTTGAACACATTGAAGTAGAACAAATCGAGACAGAAGCCCCCCTTTTTGGAACAGGTTTAGGGTTGGATTCTATTGACGCCCTTGAATTGATCGTATTGATGGAAAAACAATACGGCGTAAAAATAAAGTCTGCAGAAGACGGAAAAGTAGTTTTCCAGTCGATACAGACAATGGCAGAATACATCAAAGCCAACAAGCAATAAAATCCATGAATGCTTCCCCGGTATTGATCACTGGCATGGGAGTAGTTTCCTGCATCGGGATGAATGCAGAAGAGAACTTTCAGCACCTTCTGACCGGACAATCCGGGATAGGAGCTATTGAAATGCTGAATACCCGGCACCGCAGCCTTCTCCCTGCAGGAGAGATCAAATATACCAATGAAGAACTCGCTCATAAAGCGGGGATAAAAGACCTTCGATACTATTCCCGCACTACTTTGCTGGCCTTGATTGCCGCTCAGGAAGCCATTCTCCAGTCCGGCCCTGTTAATACCCGGCTCCTTCGTACCGGCCTCATTTCTGCCTCCTCTGTGGGAGGAATGGATAAGAGTGAAGACTTTATCGGCCCCTGGTCTCAGCACGATCCCAAAGCCCGTTTGTCCGACATCCTGACACACGACTGCGGCGACAGTACGGCAAGGCTGGCACATTATTTCGGCATAGATGAATATGTGACTACGATCAGTACCGCCTGTTCTTCGGCCGCCAACGCTATTATGCTGGGAGCACGCCTGATCCGGAACAACCAGTTGGACCGAGTACTGGTAGGTGGCACAGATGCCCTGACACGATTCACGTTAAACGGGTTCAATACCCTGATGATCCTGGACCAGGAAAAATGTACTCCTTTTGATGATAACCGCCGTGGATTAAACCTGGGCGAAGGAGCAGCCTACCTGGTTCTGGAATCAGAAAAAGCGGCTGCCGGAAAAAAAATATACGGACAGGTAAGCGGCTATGCCAATGCCAACGATGCGTTTCACCAGACCGCTTCTTCCCCGGAAGGGAAAGGAGCTTTTCTCGCAATGTTCAATGCCCTGAAAGTAGCAGGACTGCAGCCTTCCGATATCGATTACATCAATGTACACGGTACCGGAACCCCCAACAACGATCTTACAGAAGGAACAGCGCTCGAAACCCTTTTCGGCCAATCAGTCCCTCCCTACAGCTCCACTAAAGCTTATACCGGGCATACTCTTGCCGCCTGCGGAGCCATTGAAGCTGTTTACTCGGTGTATGCACTCAACCACAGGATAATCTATCCCAATCTTCGGTTCAAGGACAAGATCAAAGAACATACTACACAGCCGGTCACTTCTCTTCTGAAAAACCAAACAATCCGGCATGTGGTCAGCAATTCTTTCGGTTTTGGAGGGAATAATACTTCTCTTGTATTTTCTGCCAGCTAGTTCAATAAAAAAAGCAACAGCAACAGTAGTGAGTAGGATACTCGTATTTCTAAACTGTCTGTGCTCCTTAGTTACAAAAAAACGAACCCTTTTGTGGAGGATAATAGAGTGTTATACTACTTATCTAAAACTCTATTGTAATTTCTGTATCATTACATACAACATCCTTGAAAGCTCATCTGATTTCTTATAAAACTCCTGAAACATCTTATCAGATAAAATATCGTCCTCTTTCATTATATCTAAAATAGCGACACATTCAAAAACTGATCCTCTGGAAATTATATAGAAATTGCGTTTGTCAGGATTGGTATTTCTTCCTGTACCTTCAGCAATGTTGAGCACGATGCTTAAAGAAGATCTTTTTAACTGATTTTTAGTAGTTGTATCAGGCCTGGCTTCCTTTAAAATTTACTTATTTCTTTATTGTAAAGTTTTGCTTTGGTATACACAGTAAGTTTTTCGAAATCGAACATAAAAAATGGTCTTAGATTAAAAAATAAATACAAAAAAATTAAACTGTTCCCTATCTGGTTGCTTTTGCTGACAGTGTCAGCAAAAGCAACAGCAAGAGTAGTGAGTAGGATACTCGTATCTCTAAACTGTAGTGCGGAAGGCGGGACTCGAACCCGCACATCTTGCGACACACGCCCCTGAAACGTGCGCGTCTACCAATTCCG
>CAYTGJ010000192.1:926-6777 GCA_964437245.1 uncultured Chitinophagaceae bacterium | reverse complement strand
TACATTGCTGTCTTTTTTAAGGTCATCTTTTTTAAGATCGCCTTTCTTCTGGCCGGTTTTTTTAGCAGCGGCTTTTTTCACCACAGGAGTCACCGTATCCGGCACAGATACCGCCACAGTTTTTTTCGCTGCTTTTTTAGCCGCAATTTTTGCATCGCGCTTGGCCACTTTAGGTTTAACCTGGGATTTGGGGCGACGAATAGCAGTATCGGACTCCAACTCAAAATCAATTTTGCGATTATCCAAGTCAACACGTACGACTCGCACAACCAAACCATCACCCAAACCAAAGACTTTGCGGGTACGTTCCCCCACCAAACGCTGCTGCGCAGGCTCAAAACGATAATAGTCATGGGGCAGCGAGGTAATGTGAATTAAACCTTCCACATACAATTCATTAAGCTCGACAAACAGCCCAAAACTGGTCACGGCACTGACATGACCGTCATAAATAGCACCCACTTGGTCACGTAAATATTCACACTTCAACCAGCTCACAACATCCCGGGTCGCTTCGTCGGCGCGGCGATCAGTACGTGAACACTGCTCACCAAATACCAACATTTCCGAAGCGCTGTAAGGGTAAATAAACTTACGGGGAATTGACTGGGCTGTTTCGATACGACGGACATGGGTACTCGGCTCCGTGCTGCGAACAATCGAACGAATCGCACGATGCACCAACAAGTCCGGATAGCGACGAATGGGCGAGGTGAAATGGGTATAAGCTTCATAACCCAAACCAAAGTGGCCGTGATTTTCTACCTGATACATGGCCTGACGCAAACTGCGCAACATTACCGTTTGGATCAGGTGAGCATCGCTGCGCCCCTGGATCATTTGCAGCAATTGCTGGTAGTCGCCCGGCGTGGGCTTATCACCGCCCGCCAAGCCCAAGCCCAGCTCTGATAGATAAGCACGCAAATTGGCCAACTTACTTTCCGTCGGTCCTTCATGTACGCGGAACAAACCAATCAGATTATGTTTTTCAATAAATGTTGCAGCACATACGTTAGCGCACAACATGCATTCTTCAATGAGTTTATGCGCATCATTCCGTTTCACCGGCACAATGCGTTCAATTTTTCGCTCTTCGTTAAACTGGATCCGGGTTTCAACCGTTTCAAAATCAATTGCACCGCGCTCATCACGTGCATTACGCAAACACTCATACAATTTATGCAACAGTTCCAATTGTGGAACAACCGCTTTGTATTCCTCGCGTAATGCTGCACGAGCCTCACCATCACCAGTAAGAATTTCACCGACTTTGGTATAGGTTAAGCGCGCATGGGAATGCATGACGCCTTCATAAAACTGGTATCCGGTGATGCGTCCGGCAGTGCTGATATTCATTTCACAGATCATGCACAAACGATCAACATGCGGATTGAGCGAACACAAGCCGTTGGATAATGCCTCCGGCAACATGGGCACAACATAATCAGGGAAATATACCGAGTTACCGCGTGCACGCGCTTCCACATCCAATGCACTTTCTATTTGCACATAATGGGATACATCAGCGATCGCAACGTATAAACGCCAACCTCCGCGACGTCGCTCACACAATACCGCGTCATCAAAATCACGCGCATCCTCACCATCAATGGTGACAAACGGTAAGTGTCGTACATCCACTCGATGCAGCTTGTCTTTTTCTTCCACCTCATGGGACAGGCGCGCCGCTTCTGCAATAACAGCCTCAGGCCAAATACTGGGAATACCGTGAGCCTGGATCGCCAACTCAATTTCCATACCGGGCGCCATATGATCACCCAATACCTGGATCACGCGCCCAGTGGGCAAACGGCTTTTATCTGGCTGCTGGGTGATTTCAGCGACGACTATCTGGCCATGTTTGGCACCGCCATACATACCAAAAGGAATCATAATGTCATGGGTAATGCGCGGGTTTTCCGGGCGCACAAATTGCACGCCTTCTTCATTAAAAAAGCGCCCGGCCAACTGCGTGGTATTGCGGGTCAGCACTTCAATAATCGCCCCTTCTTCCTTACCGCGATATTGCTCACCCGACAAGCGCACTACCACTTCATCACCGTCAAATACTTTGCGCATTTGGCGATTGTGCAAATAAATATCTTCACCGCCATCAGCAGGAATCACAAAGCCATAACCATCGCGATGCCCCTGCACACGCCCGCGCACCACATCAATCTTATCCAGGCGCACATAGGCACCACGGCGATTGCTGATCAACTGGCCATCACGTGCCATCGCAATCAACCGACGGCGCAAAGCTTCAACCTGATCCTCATCAGTCAGTTTAAGCATGGCGCACATCTGTTCATGGGTCACCGGCTCAGCAGCGGCATCCAGAAGCTCAAGAATATATTCGCGGCTGGGAATGGGGTTTTCATACTTCTCAGCTTCGCGAGCAGCAAAGGGATCTTTGAGGGGGGATTTACGTTTGCTCAAGTGGGCATCCTGTGTTCAATAATTGGCAGATTTCGATCTATCCTGACAGTCTGTCTGAATTATAGGGCAGCAATCATGACAAACCTACAAAATAAAGTAGGTAAGCCCGTTGACAAGGTAAATCGGGGTATTTATAGTGCGCGGCCTCAGCTGCTGAAGCACTGAGAACTGCCCAGGTGGTGAAATTGGTAGACACGCCAGCTTCAGGTGTTGGTGGCTTAACGGCCGTGAAGGTTCAAGTCCTTTCCTGGGCACCACATACGAAAGCCCCGATCTTACGATTGTCGGGTCACCCATAAAATGTCTGAGAATGACACTTTATGCTAACAATTTGAAGCTGACGTTTTATGCTTCAAATTGTTGGTTCGGGTATCTATATCATTGATTTTTATAGCCCTCAAAAAGAAAACCCTGCCGATACCGCGACAAAAACCCCTTTCAAAATTTCCAATTTAATTGACTAATCTACAGTATTTTGCGATTTCAATTTTTCAAAAAATATACATCCATCAATGACCGTCACTAAATAAGTAATCGAAATTTATTTTTCGCCCCCTCAGCCATCCTTATCGAAGAAACACATCACAACTAAAACAAGAGAAGTGGCGTCAAAAGCCGTCTACTTTTATGCCTTGGATTCAGCAAGGGTCAATACGATGACTCAACTTCGGTAACAAATAATTGAATTTTTTAATTCAACTATCACTTTCGGCCAATAGCGGAAGCTGATGCCCCC
Source organism: uncultured Chitinophagaceae bacterium (assembly GCA_964437245.1). Classification (GTDB taxonomy): domain Bacteria; phylum Bacteroidota; class Bacteroidia; order Cytophagales; family Cytophagaceae; genus JANYCO01. The sequence goes on along the minus strand of CAYTGJ010000192.1, from coordinate 3,602 downwards.
CTCTCATCATTTAAACCAGTGGGGTTAAGCATCGTCCTATTAGGAGTTTTTACCACCAGTGCTTGTTATTGCTGCAACACAAGCTAGTCATCTTTATCCCATCCGGCTCTACCATCACAGTGGTTACATCCAGCCCAAGCACTATCATCCATGTCTCCCGTATTAGGTTCATTGCACCACCCACAATACTCAATGTTATCGACCATAAGAAAACAACTAGTGCAGATATACTTGTCTGATTCAGTTCTAACAACGGTATGGTAGCCGTCACAGTCACTACAATTACCTAAATCCCATGTTGAATCATTTTCTTTAGCCGCCACATATGCAGCTCCCTGATCAATAAGCACATCAGTCAAGTCATCAGGTTCGAAGCTTTCATTACAATTTCCACACTGACCGAATCCTTCATTTGTGAAGGTTACTTCGTCACCGCAGGACGGACAAAGAATCTTCAGCGCTTTTTCGGTCAAGCCGCAGACCAAACAATTTGCTTCATATACAACCTTTTGAGTTGTTTCATGATGTTGAGCATCAAAACCACAAGATGGGCAGCACTCGAACACATCACCTTTCTTTATTCTTTTTTCAATATCCGGCTTAATTTGATCGTAAATAACTTGTAAGAATGTATGTAACGAACGCAGTTTCTTGTCCACCTCCAGTAAGGGCTTATTCCATCGACTAAACACATGCTTCCAACGGGTAGTTAATATATTGTGGAGAAAATACCATGCAGTTAGCTGTTGTTTAACAATATCTCTAACTTGCGTACCATTCTCCTCAGATGAATGGGCCTCATGAAAAAAATGGACAACTTTGTTTCTATGCTTTGTTATTTCTTGAAATGATTTTAATTCAGAATTAGACAGCCCACTCCTAACAACTTTTTCAAGCCTATCTGCTGCTCCATCAAGTGATACAGATTGAAAGTTTCCAGATATAAACTTATTCCAGTCAGGATCTTGCCTATGAGAAATAACCAAAGACCAATGTTCTTCCATTAGTCGAGCTTTCAAGAATAGTTCAACGGCAGCATGAAAATGTATAACAGAAAATTTTGGGTATTCTTGTAGGTCATCTACTGCCTTATTCAGAAAGTCGAACCCGTTTTCCACTAACCGTTCCAACATATCTTCTTTTTTCATGCAATTTTTCCACCATTTAATTGCCAAACATAAACGGACCGATTGGATACATATAATGCCGATTCAATATGTAGCAAATGAGCATCTACAACTAGGAACTACCTTTTACGAATGTCCGCTTTGGGCACAAACGCGACTGATACCATGTAGCTTTACTGGCGTCAATTACTACACATAACTCTCATGGATTGGATTACGGTTGGTAACAATATGAGGGGAGCTGTGGTTGGAGGAAGCTGAAGGTGTTTATGGGAACCACACAGTGATTTTAGCGAAGGAACTTTGTCGGGCAATCAGCTTGAACTATCCCATATTAAAAACATACATTTCACGATGACTCTTTGTGGCTTGGATTAATTTGACATCTCTCCATAAAAAAACGCCGCAAAAGCGGCGTTTTCTTTCTGAAACTGAAAAGCTATTTCATATCAGCAATAATTTTTTGCAGGCCTTTCAATGAAGCCTCAACACTTTGAAGCTCAGTTAGGCCTGGAAGATACATTTCCTGCTCAATTACAAACCAAAGGGTTCCACCTACTGTTTTGCTAGCAGTAATCAATGCTTTCCAATCAGTAGTGTCTTTACCAATTATAAAGTTTTCTTTATTGCCAGGTTCTGGGGCTGCGGCTTTGTAATGAGCCAATATGGTACGGCCAGGATAGGCCTTTATAAAATCAATTGGGTCTTTTCCGGCAGACTCAGTCCAACCTACATCCTGCTGCAAAATTACCTCTTTAGATGTGTTGGCTCCGATCACATCCCATGGCGTATTGCCTTCTTCGCCTAACATTTCAGGTTTGTGATTGTGATAGCCAACCTGCATTCCATGTGGAGCAAGTTTTTTCTGGATAGCTTCTAACTCTGCTGCAACTACTTTAGCCCCTTCTACTGTGAAGGCACGCTGATCCATTGGAACAATCAGATATTTGCAATCGATTGCTTTATAAAACGCCACTGTAGCATCAAGTTTCGCTGAGGATAGACTATCCATTTGTACGTGTGCGCTTGAAGCTTTTAAACCCGTTTTATCTAAAAACGCTTTTAATCCAGCAGGATTCTCAGCATAAGGCCCGAACATTCCGGCAAACTCCACGCCGTCGAATCCCATTGCTTTCAACTTCTTCATCGTTCCCTCAAAATCTTTATGAACCTCCGGCTTTATCGACCAAAGCTGGACACTTATTTGTGGCGACGTTGTTGCTGCACTTGCCGAAAATGCCGATACGCCAACGCTGGCAACAAGCGCCATCGTCAACAATTTTATTTTTCTAGATAGAGTCATGATCTATTCCTCATGTAGTAGTCTGCGTTATTTTTTCAAATAAATTATTGATAGAAAAATATAAATTTCCAATTTTGAAAATCACTATCAAGTCTAATGAAGGGCCAGGTAAAGAGGAGTGAACAAGTGTAAATATAGAATTTATTCACGTCGTTTTTACGCAAATTTTTGAATCTCTTTTTCAAAAAAAGAGCCCCGCAATTGCGGGGCTAAAGATCACCAGATCCGGCCTTTAAAAATTTAAAA
>CAYTGJ010000192.1:0-916 GCA_964437245.1 uncultured Chitinophagaceae bacterium | reverse complement strand
CAGGGAATGGAAAAGTTGTAAATCACATAAAGCTGTAATCTGTCATTTTTTGATACTAACTTTGGCGAACCACTTTTGCTGCGCTCAATGGAACAAATAGTAATAGCGCAGCTAGCAGCCAAAACGAAATTGGCAATGTAAAAACATCAGCAACAAACCCTACAAACGCAGGTCCCACTAAAATACCGGCATAGCCAACAGTGCTAATTGCAGCGACTGCTAATGCAGGAGACATAAACGTTTGGCTACCTGCCCTACGAAAAAGCACCGGCACAATATTCGATGCCCCAATGCCAATAAGAAGAAACCCACAAAGTGAGATAATTGTTATAGGAACGGCTAACAGTAAGACAAATCCTAAGAGTGCAATTAATCCACCCCAAAACATAACAGCATAATCACCAAACTTGGCCGTGATTGCATCACCGGAAAAACGCCCCAGTGTCATGGCGACCGCAAACAACATATACCCGATACCACTTTGTGTTGCTTCAATTCGACCGGTTTGCGTAATCAATAGCGCACCCCAATCAAGCATTGCACCTTCAACCAAAAACATAATGCCTGCGAGAATTGCTAACAGAAGGACAGCACCTTTCGGGATAACAAAAATAGGACCGTCATTAGCTTGTTTCGTCGAGAGAAGTCGCGGCCATGCAACAAACATTGCAATCAACATCAATGCAGAGCACAACACACATGCAAGCAAAACGTTCACATGCAATGAAAGCATGAAAGTCATTGCTCCTGCTCCCGCAAATCCACCCACACTAAAGAGCGCATGAAATCCGGACATCAACGGTTTTTCCGATGCCCGCTCCACTTCCACTGCATGAATATTCATTGCAACATCGATTGCACCAAGAGATGCACCGAATAGCAGTAACGCAATTCCAAGCACAGCTGGAGATGAAAC
>CAYTGJ010000191.1:0-6830 GCA_964437245.1 uncultured Chitinophagaceae bacterium | reverse complement strand
ATTTTTTGTTTGGCTTTGTGCGGTTGGAAAAATGCAAATGTGCTACCAAAAGCGTTGGCTATTTTAATGTTAAGTCTGTCAATATTTGCTTGATGTTTAAATGTTTTGCGTCTTGAATTTTCTTGGCGTGTTCAGAAACTAAATCTATCCAATCAAACAACTTCGTTTTGTCTGTCGTTTTGGTTTCCCAATATTCCGAAAGTTCAAAAGCTGATGTTTGCATAATTGTTTCAACGATGTTCGGAACATTATCAAACAAGTTCAAGAATATTCTTGGTACTTTTTGATACACTTTTTTGCCGATCACATAATCATTTTTCCCACCTGCCGTAAACAAATCACGTACGTTTGGACAAACAACCGCTTCGCGAGTTACCAACCATATCGCTAATCTGGCAAATTTGTCGCTACTGTTTCCAAAGAGTTCGGGAAAATAAACCATTGCCCGATTTTTCAGTTCTTGCTTCTCTTTCAATGAAAGGTTGTTCCAAATTCGGATAACAATATTACTTGCTTTACTGTTGTTTTCGGCATCCATCCACCAAAGCTCTTCTCCTGGTTTCAGTTTGCTTTTGTAATAATCAACAATCGGTCTGATTGGGTTTTCTTTCTTGCGTAATGTGTCGTAAGGCATTTTGATTTTGTCAAAAATTGTCTTGCCTTGCTCCAAATTCATATCAATCAAATAGCGTGGCGAGTGCGTTACAACGACTTCCGACAAAACTTCTTCGTAAGGACGACAACGAAACTCAATCGGACTTGCGAGCTTTGCAAACAACATAAAAATTCGTTCAACATCATCAACTCTTGTACTTTCTAAAACACTATTTCCCGTAGTTTTCCAATGATTTTGCGTGGTTGTTTTAACTTCAATCCCATAATATTTCTTGGCAACAATATCAGGAAATTTCTGTCCGCCAATCAGTTCAATCGAATTTTCAAATGGCGTTCCGATTGCCAACTCAGTCATCACATCTCTTACATACGGCTCTAGATTTCTACCCATTAAAGTTGCTACTTTCTTTGATGATTTTTTGGAGTGAAAGTTCAGTTCGCTGATTGTCGAACCGAGCAATGTATCAAATTCGTTTCTGTTAGGGTCTGAATTTACTGAAATTATCATTATTATTTCTTAAAATATAAGTCCCAAACTTCTTCAATTCTCTTGGCTAAATTGTAAGCCAAAAGCGGTGGAACTGCGTTACCAATAATTTTATATGCTTGTGATGAGCTAACTAAAAAAGAACCTTTTCTTCCATTTTTGTTTTCAATTACGAAATCATAATCGGGTGGAAAAGTTTGTATTAAAGCACATTCTCTTACTGTTAATCTTCTTTCTTTTAATCCTTCTTTTAGTTCGCTTTCAATTTGCCCTCCGTTTTCTTTTGAAAGTCGTCTAAATTCAATATTTCCGTGATGTTCAGAACGAATTGTTGGCGAAATACTAGAAAGTTTTATTTCGGTTTGCCCTTGACAATGTTTACCCATAAATTTTGCTTTCGAGTAAAATTTTTGAGATAAATCTTGTTGTGTGTTGTCGGGTTCTTTCAAGTGTTTAAACACATCTTTTAACTGAACAAAATGCTTTAATTCTTCGCCTTCATTCGTATAAGAATGTGTTGGTTTTGGATAAGGATTGTATTGCTCTGAAATTACTTCTTTTTCCAATTCAGCCAATGCAGCTTTTTTTAAAGCGGATTTTTTAATGCCGATAAAAATTACTCTTTCTCTTGACTGAGGAACGCCAAAATCTGCCGAATGCAAAACTTGTGGATCGAGTACAATATAGCCGTTTCCGTTTGCTGATGAAAAGTCATTTTGGATAATTGATTTTACATCGCCAAGATTTACTAAACCTTTTACGTTTTCTGCGATAAAAATTTTGGGTTGCGTAATTTCAATTACTTCTTTCATCCACATATAAAGCTGACCGCGAGTTTCAACGGAAGCCGTTTTGTTTTCGATTAGTTCGCCTTTGTGGTTTTTATGAGAATTAAAGCCGTTTCTTTTTCCTGCCACGCTAAAATCTTGACAAGGGAAACCACCTGTTACAACGTCCACATCTTCGGGAAAAACATTAACACCTGCTCGATACATTTTTACTAAATCAACAATGCTTTCCTTGTAAAAAATTTCTGAATTGTGTCCTCTTTTTGAAAAGTAATTTACCCAAGCATTTCTTGCATCGCTCAAAATATCATTGGCAAAAACGGTTTTAAATTTTGTTTTTTTGAGCTGAATAAATCCGTTTTTAAATTTCTTGTCAATGAAATTTGGTGTTAAAATTTCGTTGACAGATTGCTGTAAAACCGAAAATCCACCTTCAAAACCTAAATCCATTCCACCACAACCCGAAAAAAGTGAAAGTACATTTAGCGTTCCCTTTTCTTGTATTGTTTTTCTCGTAGCTTTTGGGTAGTACAAAATGTCTAACTGTGGCTCTTGCACTACGCTGATTTCTGCTTCCATTGTTTCTGTTCGCATAGTTTAGCTTTTTACAAGATTAGACTTTAAAAATTTTACTTTTTGCTCAGCAACTTTCAAAACTTTGCTTGCACAATCTTCGTCCGCAATTTCATAAGCTATTTTTTCGCTCATAAACTGAACCAACAAATCTTCTTTGTCAAGTTTAAGAATTTCTGCAAGTTTTATAATGTTCTCTTTGGTCGGTTTCCGTTCGTTTCGTTCGATTTTGCTCAAAATTGCTTGGTCAATATCAAGATAAGATGCTACTTGTCGAAGTAACAAACCTAAACTTTCTCGTTTTGCTCTTATGATTTGTCCGACTGTTTCCATATGAATAATTTTACTTGACATTATTTGTCAAATATAAGTTGTCATTTTGAATTGTGCAAATTCCGTAGTCGTTTTGTCGAGCGTTGGAAAATTCAAGCTCTTTTGGTTTTTGAGCGGTTTGAAAACCAAATGTGCTTGAATGTGTGGTCGCTTTTCTGTTTTCAATTATTTGTTTTTTAAAGTTGTCATCAATGTTTGTCCAAATAGTCCGATGTGTCAGAATAAGCTTACTGTTGCATTCATTGTCTGCCACGTCTATTATATGTCTGTACCAATCATAGTAATTTCATTCTCTTGGCTTTGGTGAATAAAGAAATATTTTTTTTTCGTCCCAATGCACTTCTGTTGCTGTTCTGTAAATGAGAGAGAAGTGTTCATTTTTAGGTCGAATAAAAAGTCTTTCGTTTTTGTCAATTCCAACTTCAATAATTTCGTCTTGTCTTTTTTTAATTATTTTCGACTTTATTTGGTCAAGAACAATTCTGCCAACATAAAGTTTTAGTTTTGGATATTTGTGTCTGTAATACCCGTTCCAATAACTAATCATTCGACTTTCTGTCTGTTGATAATATTTTTGGTTTTCATTTACAAACCGCTTATAGTTTTCCAATATATTGTCGTCAAGCTGTTTGTCTAACACTTCTATTATCTCAAGAACATATTTCCCTAAAAGTTGGAAAGTAAAAGGTGTAACCCAATACTGATAACACTTTCCAAGTTGCTCTAATCTCTTTTGTCTTATAAAGCCATTATGGTGTTTTAAGTAAATGCAGTTTAAAATCACTTTCTGATTTTCTGTCAATGCTTTTTCTTTGTCAGGATTTGGTTCGTTAAAATAAACCCTGTAAGGAATTGAAAGTTCTTCGTTCTCAAGTTTAATGTTTTTAAAGTAATCGTAAATTAAATCTTCTACTTTATGAATATTGCCGTCTATAAGTTTAATTTGGTTATTATCTAAAGGAATTATGTTGAGTGCAACATCTACGTCATTTTCCCAATATCTTGGGAAGGATTTTTTTATTCGGATTCGGCAATCCTTAGATTTATCTTTTTTTAACCAATTCAACATTGTCAGTGTGTTGTCGTTTTAACGTGATGCAAACCCGTGTTAGCAGCTGTAATTCTGTCAATATGTTGGTCGTAACGCAATAGTGAATGTTCTTAGTTTGTATAGTCCAGATTGAATACAGCTTTTGTTAAAACCCCATTCAATTACTTTGTTTTTTTGTTCCTGATAAACTGTTTCTGTCATTCTCGGGTCAAATACAATTTCGTCAAACACATCAATTGGATTTATGTCAAATTTGAATGTGTCAAATTGGTTGTTATTTTGCGAATTATAAATTAGTCTAATTTCTTTTTCGTGTCTAAATGCAATACGTTTAAAAAAGAAAGTTGATGCTTGTCCCCAGCCTAATTGGTCAAAAATTTTTCCGCTCATACGTTGCTCATCTTTAAGCATTGAAATTAGAGTTTTTGTGTCAGCATATTTAACCTTCCCTACAAATGAAGAAAGATTGTAAGCAACACCGTTCATTTTGTGATGTTGTCCGCCAACTTGAAATAATGGAGTAAACAGTTTCCGTATGGTCGTTTTTACCTTAACTCCATTTTTGTCGGGTGAATATATGCGCCACATCGCATCGCTTTCTTTTGTTAACGACCAGCACTGTCCGTAGAAATTATCCCTAAAACCCATTTGAAATTCTCTGCCGTCTGGTAAACGTCCAGTAGAATTTAAGATAAAGTTTTCAAATGGGTCGTCCCAAAGTTTAGGCTTTACTAGAGTCAATTTTCTTTCTTGAAAAATTTCCTCAAGTCGTTGAAAACTGAATATTCTATAAACGGGTTTGTCGAGGTCTGCGTCCGTCAAAAAAACTAAATTTTCTGTCATCGTTGCTGTTGTTTATTATAGCTGCTAACGGTTCGGGTATTGCCGAATGCGGGGGGGGTAGTGCAAAAGTTCAATCGAAGAACTAATGCTGAACCTTTGCAGAAATGTTCAATCGAAGCTATTCAGTCCCGCTTTAGGCAATGCCCTGTTAGCAGTAGCATTTTGTTTAAAGTGGTAAATCATCATCATTCTTTTGTTCTGTGTCTTGGGAAGTTAACTCTATAAAATCGTCTTTCCACTCTGATTTAGTATATACTTTTAATTTTCCATCTTCATTAAATATTTCCTTTTTTACTTTAAGAGTTAATTTCTTTTTTTGTCTGGAGTCGATTTTTATGTATTCAAAGTAATTGTCTTCCTCAAACAAAAAATCTAAGTCATTTATTTTATAGCTACGGGCAGATAACCATTCTGTTAACTCGTCTTTAGAAGTGAAGTAAACTCTATAGTTAACATTTAGTAATTGCCTCATTTCTTCCATTGCAGGATGATTACTCAATAGAATATCTTGAATTGCACTATCTCTATCTTTCCTTTCTTCTGTCAAGAATGAAACAAGCTGGTTAAGAGTCTTAGCAGTTCCTTCTATGCCTTTCAATAAACTAATTTCTTTAATTCTGGGCTGTTCTGCTAAAAAACGTTGGAAAAGTCCTGACCATTGGTCTTTAAGGTACTGAATAATGTCAAGAGAGGTCTCGAAACTATGAATGTTATTATTATTGGGTAGAGTTTCTAAAAACTCTATAAATTCATAGATTTTTATGTTGTCTGCGAACCTATATTTTGTTTCTTTATTTTTCTTATTCAATAAATATGTCTGATATTCAGCATAGACATTTTTGTCAATGAAAATGTAAACTTGCTTATTTAGTTCCAATGCTGTTCTAAACTCCATTTGAGAAATAGACAAATTATTGTGTTGACTTTCACTTCCGAAGCGTCCGCCAACAATAGAAACTAGAATATCAATATTTGAAATTTCTTTGTAACAATACTCTTCTAATTTATCATCTTTGCCGTACGGGATACTTCCTAATTCATTAAGAACAGGCTCATAACCTAACTCTTTTATAAATCGGTCAAGGTCAGACCTTACTTGTCGTAGGTCGTAAAAAGTTGAACTAATGAAAATTCTTGGTTTTGCCATATTATCGTCTACGTGTCGTTATTTAAAGTTGCTGCTAACGTATCCATACCCGCATTGCGGGTATTTCCTATTTATGAGATCTTTGAATCTGGCTTAAATACAAATTCAAATAATCGCATCAATTGTAGTAGTATTGAATATTTTATTTCCCATAGCTCCAAAAATGACCTCTCAATTCAATTTAATTCTAATTTGCTAAAAATCAAATCCTTCTATAGCACTTTTTATTTGATTAAATCCATTTGTGGTTACACGTGTTCTAATAATACTTGGATATACCTCAAGTCTGTACCATTTTCCCGCAAAAGAGTCGCAAAACAATACCTATGTGAGTGAACACTTATCTTTTTGTTTATTCCAGCTTTTTGCGTAGCATTTTTTAAGATATTTTGCACACTCCGGCAAGAATATTTCCCTCGGGTTTTCCCCTCAAATAAATAAACTTCAGGTTTATATTCTTTAAAATAATGCCTTAAAATCCCCGTACTTGCTGCAGTCCTTGGGCTTTAGCCCGAGGACAAATATTTTGTAGCCCTCTGGGAAATGGGAGGAATCCCTGGAATAATAATTCAACTTAGTACACTTCCCCTTACTTGGTAGTTTTAAGACAACTAAAGAAAGATTTCTGACGATTTTTAAAGGTATTTTTAGTAGAATTGCGTTCTAAAATACTATTGAGTGGTAAAATGACAGAGAAGAATACACAAGTGGAGTTATCCTTTACTGTAATTGAAAAAATTGCCTACCGGTATCTTACCCGACTTACAAAACTTTCTCCCCGTGACACGGAAACTCTCCATCTGCTGACAGAAGAAGAAGTCCGGACGATCCGGAAGGAAGTAAACAAGACGTTGTTCGGGGCCGCAGTATTAGGAATCGCCGGAGTGTTGGCGCTTTACCTGCCGCAGTATTTCTTCCCGGAGTATTTTTATGAATACCAGTTGTATTCCCCTTATACAGATGCTACCTATGCCATTCCGGTGGTAGGGATCC
>CAYTGJ010000190.1:1648-6861 GCA_964437245.1 uncultured Chitinophagaceae bacterium | reverse complement strand
TTGAGAGCAATGCGCTCAAGAATGGGCCGCGCGGTCGTAGCGTCCCATTCGTTGCCGATGTCCGGGAAGTCGGTCGTAGCGTCGAACGTGGAAGTTCTCCAGTTCACCACGTCGGCGCGGTCGATACCGCCATAAACGCCGGTGTTCGGCACGACGGGAATTGCCCCGCCGAAACCGATCATCTGGCGACCGCCGGAACCGGTGCCGTCACCGACGAGAGAGGTTTCAAACTCTTCTTTGACGGACTTCTCCGCGGCGCGGACATAGAAGCTCATCAGGTCGATGATTTCTTCCTCGCCGCGGGTGTAGAGAAGTTCGGTCCCGTTCAGGGAGAACATGGACACGACGCGCGACCAATTGAAGACTGCCGAATTGAGCAGTTCTTGCGGGGTGATCTCGATCTTGTCGTAGCCGGTGAACCATTGTGCCTGGAGCTTGTCGAACTCGATGGGAATCCGAAGCTCCGGGCCGCCGGCGCGCTTGACCTGAATACGGCCCTGATCGCGCAGAATGCGGGTGAGAGGGGTTGCATTGTAGACGATATCCTGAATTTCCCGCTGCCTCTTGGCAACAGCCGCCGTCAGGAGCTGGCGGTAATGGCGGTCATCAACGATAGCCATTTCGCTTTCCCTTTATCAGGCCTTGAGTTTCCGCATTTCCTTACGGATCAGTTCTTCAAGGCTGGTTTCTGTTTCGTCCGCCGGTGTGTCGGCGCCATCGGATGGCGCGCCGCGAACGGATTTGGTGCCGGCCGTGTCAGGCCGTTCAGGTGCCGGTGAGGCGGTTGCAGCCGGTGAAGCTGCGGGCTTGGGATCAGGCGCGGCCGATGAGGCCACCGGTTTCATGCGAACCGCCAGTTGATAGGCGGCGTCGAGGCGCTGGTCGGCGGGGCCGTCCTTCGCCACTGTCTTGAGAAAAAAGGCGATATCTTCCGCCAGTTCATCGAAGCGTTCATGCCCTTCCGTCTGCCGGTACTGATCGATGAACGACGGCATCTGGGCGGCGCGCTGGCTCTGATCGATCTGCGCGCGCAACTGCTGGTTCTCCTGCTGGAGAGCGGACAGGCGCTGATCGGGATCGATGCTGGCAATGTGATGCGCGATCTTGTTCAGGTCGAGGCCGTAATGATTGGCGATTTTCTGGAAGCCTTCGACGGGATTGCGCGCAATCGTGTTCTCGATATCGACAATCTGCCGGAGTGATTCATGGACGCCTTGCCGACCATTGCGGCGGGCGATTTCATCGAACTCGCGGACCTGTTCGTAACGGTCCGCCGCCTCTCGGTATTTCTGGTGCCCATCTTCGAGGTTCTTGATGGCCCGGTGAACTTCGGCCCGCACCGCCTCCGGCACCTTGTCCCACTCTCCACGGGCTTCCGGGACAAACCGGGCGGGCGGCTCGGAGAATTTGCGCCCCTCAGACTGGCGATTTTCCTCCGGCGCGCCCCGCTCGGCTGCGGCCTGTTCAGGCTCGCCTTTTTCCGGGGCCTTTTCGGCTGGCCGGTTATCGGTCTTTTCGGGCTTTGCTTCTTTCTTCGCCGCATCCTCGACCTTGGTCCTGGCTTCCTTCGCGGCATCTTCCGCCTTTGAACGCGCTTCCGCCTCGGCTTTCGCGTCGTTTTCCTTGAGCGTTTTCAGTTCAGCCTCAAGGACGGACTGGATAGAGGCATCGTTCTGGGTGGATATGTCGGTCTTCCCGCCGCCGCTCGTGGTGGACACGGTTTCCGGGTTGAGGACAGTAGATGGCGGCTCCAGTGCCACCGCGCCCGGCAGGGCAACAGTCTGGTCGGTCATGATTTCACCTGTCTGAGGGAGGTTTGGTGTCAGTCGTCCAATGCGACGACTTCGGGACGCCATCCGGCGTCAAGGTCTGCTTTGGCCGCGCGGATATCGTCGCGAAGCTGCTTTTCATCGGCCTGGTGTTCGACCCACGGCATGGATTCGTTGCCGAGTTCGATGAAATCCTGACCGTGCGGATTGTGGGCGGCCCGCGCCGAACGCGATAATGCTCGCTTGGACGTGTACATTTTGCCGTCCGCCATGGACTGCACAGGCTCATCAAAATCGCGGATGATCATTGGCACCGGGAGGGCATCGGATCTGGCGCGGTTCGGCACCGACACGCATTTCAACGGCCACCTGTCCTTGTCATGCCACGCCGCGCAGATGCGGCAAAAGCGCTGACCGGCCATCAGGCTTGCAGCGCCGCTACGATAGCCTCCGCATCCGATCCGGATGTGAGCGCCGCAATCTCGGTCTTTGCCGCGACAGCCGCCTCGACCCCGGCTTGCGCGCCGGCAACATCGCCCCACGCCACCGTCGAGGTAGCCGCAGCGTCGATCTGCTTCGCAACCTCCTTCGCCAGCTCGGGCGGCATGCCAAGCTCACACAGTCGTCTTACATCTGCCATGATACTCTCCTGTCAATACCAGCCGTAGTAGGTGCCGGTGGTTCCTGTTGCGTTGATGCGCACGCCCCGGAACGGGATAAACTGCCCCGCCGTCATGCTGTACGTGAGCGCGGTTCCCTGAGCATCTACAATGACGGCATCGCCATCTTCTGCGCAGAAAATGGCCCGCGGCCTCATCAGCATCGGCTCAGTGTCCGAAGGTGTAATTTCAAAATGGTAGTCGGCCGGGTTCTGCCGGTCGGCCTTGTCCTTGAACTGGTCTATCATTTGCGCTTTCCTTCAGCTTGCGCCTGTCTTTCGGCAAGCGTCATTTGCCTGTCGCTGCTGCGTTCCGTGAATGTCTGCTGGCGTTCGGCGCGCTGGCTTTCCTGCGCCCGGAATGCCGCGTCCCTGTCGCTCTCGACTGCCTGACGTTCACGGTCCTGCGCGCTCAGGATCTGGTCTGTCTGGCGCATCTGGATATCGGCGGCGGTCTTCACGTCCTCGCGTTCCTCGCGGTGGACTTCGAGGCCAAGTTTCTGCTGGGCGAGTTCGATTTCAGCACGGATTTTCTCAATCCTCGCCTCGGTTTCGGAAATCTTGCCCTGAGCCTCCTGAACGGACAACGTGAACTGCTGTTCAGTCTGTCGCGCCTTTTCCTGCGCCTCTGCAGCCTTCAGCTGCAATTCCTGCATTTTCAGCTGTGAATTTGCCTGGTTGGCGGCGGTCTGGCTTTCGACCTTCGCCATTTCGGCCTTCGCCAACTCCATCTGAGCCGCAGCAAGACCATCGTCCTCTCCCTCACCTTTCGCCTGCTCAGCCATTTGCGGCGCGGCGTCGATGAATTCGTCAATCACGCTGTTCAGCTCTCGACCGACGCGGTACGGCTGGAGCACGAATTTCAGGATTTCGCCGGCCAGTTTGGCGCCCGGTTCGCCCAGAGATGCCAGCGCGGTCAATCCCTGCGTGGCGCCGGTGAATACCGTCAGGAATTCATTCCTGCTGGCCTTTTCCTGCATCTCGTCGGTCATGATCGTGGAATCGGTCGCAATCTCGAAAGCAAACCCCCGCGCCTTCCCGTCGCGCAACAGGCCCATCACATCCTCGACAGGGACAGCATCACCCGCTGCGCGCAGCATCGGCGCATATTTGGCGATGATCTGCTGCTGGGCTTGCTGCAATTGAGCCTGCGCCTGCTGTGGATCGACCTCTTGCCCTTGCTGCTGCGCCTGCGCGGCCATTTGCTGGCCCTGCTGCATCACCTGACGCAACTCGCCTTCGGCTTCCTTCTCGACATCCTCGATGCGCCGGCTGATTTCGGCCTTCGTCGGCACTTCCATCTGGCTCATTTCCAGCAAAGTTTCCTTGCTGAAGTTTTCTGCCATGATCTCTGCCGATATTTGCGTCACATCACGCGCGATGCGCTGCAATTCATCGATCTTTTCACGGACCCGCACCGATCCGTACTGGCTCTTGAGGCGCTGGGCACCAAGTGTTTCATTCGCCTCCGTCTCGCCGCGCATGATATCCGAGATGCCGGACAGGCGGTCGTAATCAGCGAACAACTCCCTGCGGGCCTCGATAAGGCCCTGTATCGCCGTCGCAATGTCGGCAAGCGGCATCCACTGCACAAATCCGGCGGACGATCCGGCGATCAGCGTTGCGGCTGGCACCGGGATCAGCAGCGCGGTATTGCTGTCATCGCGCAAGGCTTGCTCGACCGCATCGCCAACATCGCCGCCGGCCGGGATAAGGCCTTTCATGCGGATCATGTCGAGAAGATCATAAATCCGCTTGGTCAAGCTGTTGATCTTGCGGAAATGTGCCTCATACCGGAGATAATCCGGAACCGGCACCAGAGTTCTCGGGCGTAGCGTACCGTAGGCCGGGCGCGGGCACGGGAAGAACCCGCGCAGTTTCAGGTGTGGCACGCCCTCATCGAGCATGACGCGGACGCCGGGCGATACCCAGTACACTCTGTTGTCAGCCTTGTGCCACACCTCCCATACACCAATCTTGCGACTATGATCCGTCCCGCCATCATCATCGCGCTGATTTGGCTGGCATGCCGTGGCATCCTCGTAGGCATCGCCGGAATGCTCGCGGAAACGCTTTCCCATCTCCTCCTTCGTCATCCACGCGCGCCGGGCGGTCCAAGGCACTTCGGACCATTTCCGGGCCGGGGGATGCAGAAAGTCCTTCCGGTCGAGATGTTCAACGCACACGCGTTGGCCGCCGCCCTTCTCATCCGTCTCGTATGTCACCCAAAGCTGGCCGCGATTGTAGAATATCAGGTCGTCACGAGTGCACAGCATGGCCTCATCGAGGCCGGTACGGTCAAATGCCGATGTGACCGACCGCTCCAGAACTTCGGCCGTGAGGTTCTGGAGCTTCCGGCGGTCCTTGAACTGCGGTGACACGACGGGCTGCGGCGGACGCGCATAAATGGCCGGCTTCATAATTTCCATAGATGACCAGAAAAGGTCATACTCCGGATCAATCCAGGAGCCGGGATTTACCCACGACGCCGGGTTGTCGCGCCCCTCGCGGGCGTAGATATCATCGATATTGTCACAAATGCCCTGCCACGCGTTGAGCGCACGCTCGGCCTTGGCAATAGCCGACAGGACGCGGGCGGACGACTTTTCGTCACCCTCGACTTCGAGCGTGTCGGCGTATTCGGTTTCAACGGCATCGAGCATTACAATCGCCTTCCCTGCCCCGGAAGCCCGGGAGCCAGAACATATCCGTCTTGCATCGCGTAGATGGGTTTTGGCTTTTCAGCCTTCGGCTTGTTGCCGTAGCTCATCCTATCGATCAGCTGT
>CAYTGJ010000190.1:0-1638 GCA_964437245.1 uncultured Chitinophagaceae bacterium | reverse complement strand
TGGTCATCGTGGACGCCGACCGGGAAACTCATCATCTCGCTGACCAGATCGGACACGAAAGGCGCGTCTCTGTGGACGTAAAGACCCGCCATCGCCATACGACCGCGAATCGACTGCGCCCGGATGGCCTTGTCGCCTCGCGTGGCAAAACTCTCGCGCGCAACATAAGCCGCACGCTCCATCATGCGCTTGACGAGGAAAGGCCCGACGCCGGATTTTATCTGGCCGGTCTCTTCGGCCCACCCTACCGGTCTCCATTTCAGGACCAGATCGCAGAAGGCATCGACCCAGACATCAGATGACGCCTGACCGCGCCACAGATCCAGCAAATACATGCGGCCATCAGGATCCAGACCGATGACCACATGCACCGTGTAATCGCCGCCGTCGGCCGTTACCGCATAATCCGACCCGCCATAGATCAGCATTGTTTCGCGCGGCGGCAAATGGTCTACGGCGTGTATCCAGTCGCGTTTGAAGTAATCGCCTGTTTCAGGGCTGGGCTTCTGTTGGTAGAGCGCTGACCAGTCCCTCGGCGGCAGCGCTCGCTTGATCCGCTCCAGAGCATCGACGGGATATTGTTCGGGCCACAACGCTTTGCCATCGTCATTGATTGCCGGAAGATTGAGTATTACCCAATCTTCGTGATCATGTTCGGCCTGAAGCCATCCGGAAAGGTCGTCCTCATGCCATCTCGTCTGGATAATCACGATCCGGCCGCCGGGCATCAGTCGCGTGTAAGCCGTCGAGGTGTACCAGTCCTTTGTCTTCTTGCGGATTACTTCCGATTCCGCGTCTTCGCGGTTTTTGACAGGATCATCAATAAGCAGCAGGTGAGCGCCGCGCCCGGTAAGCGGTCCACCCACGCCAACCGCGTAAAATGCACCACGCTGTGAGATATTATGCTCATAACCGCCTGCATTCCCGTCGATGTGAAACCGCTTGGCGCTCTTGCTGTCGTCTGCAAGCTGGACGCCGGGGAAAATGGCCTGATACCCATCATCCTCGATCTGGTTTTTGACCTTTCGCCCGAAATCATCAGCAAGTTCCTGTGCGTATGTGGCCGTGACAACGTAATGATCCGGGTTTCTGCCGATATACCAGGCAGGGAAAAACTCGCTCGCCAGCATGCTCTTGCCGTGCCTCGGCGGCATCGTGATCATCAAGCGCGTGATCTCTCCACGCTCGACGGCCTCAAGATGGCGTGCGATCAGCCGATGATGATGCGCGTCCCTATAGCCCGGCCATTGATAGGCTGCGTAGGATATCAGCCGGGAATAGGCGAAGTCCTCAGCCGTCGGCGCGGAGAGCTGCTGCAACTGCCGCATCACGCTGCTGTTTCGTCGTCATCCCTGCGCCGATACGGTCATCTGGTTCGGCGTCGAGATTGTGAGCCTGCCGCTCCAGCGGGATAAGCCTGGCCGTGATGCGCGATAGCTTCTCAAGAAGATCACCGGCACTTTCTTTTTCTCCCATACACGGACCCTCAGACTCACCGCCATGCAGGACCGTTGAAAGCCGGTCAGCAAGAACGCGCTTCAGGCCGTGAAGCTGCTGGAGGTCTTTCCGATGGGAGGTGACAACCTCCAGACCGCGAAGAGCCGCAGCCTCTACAATCTGTTTGTCATTCGCGCGTGG
>CAYTGJ010000189.1:0-6964 GCA_964437245.1 uncultured Chitinophagaceae bacterium | reverse complement strand
ATTGTATTGATAAACTGCCAGGCCCTCGAAATTTCAAAAACAGGGTGCGAAACAGGACATCTTGATTTAGTGGGTTCTAATGTGCATTTACCAATATTACCTTTTTGACTTCTTAATGGTCGCTGCCAAATAATGGCTTTCCATAGTTTTTGAACCAACCTATCGTTGTATTCGCCTTTGTCATTTATAGAAATATCATATCCTTGCATTTTGCAAATCAATATAAATTCTTTTTCATACTCATCTCTGTATGGATATTGATTTCTTGCTCTTAACCCTTTATCTAAAAACTCTTTTTGCAAAGCTTCAGCAATTGTTCTATTTTCATCTAATGCTTTTTGAAAACCACTTTCACCCCTGCGTTGAATTTGTTTTTCGGTTTCTTTGTCCGTTTCGCCAATGTCTTTGTATCCTCTGCGTTGTACTAAATGATACAATGCTCTGCCTAATTCGTGTTTATGTAATTTATCTTCTGGTTTTTCGCTAATCGCTTTTACTCGTAACTCATAAGGGTTATTATATTTAGTTTCAATATTTATATAACTGAAAGCGCATTTAAGCCAATTTAAAAAGTTTGTAGTTTCTGGAAATTTTCGAGACTGTCCTTTCTTATACTTACTCCAATCTTCAAGTTCAGCTTCATTTAATGGGACAAAATCATTCTCCAGAAGGACTTTTAACAATTCCCATTTCCTGTATTTTCTAGCTTGAATTAATCTTCTTTTGGAACGAGCATCTCTTCGGTCTTTTGTAGGAGAGGAATATCCTCCTTGGCCTTTTTTCATTCCAGTATCAAAAGTAACAACCCCTTTTTTCTCAAACTTATCACCTTCTCTTAAAGTCCAACCTATTGACGAACTTCCTAAATCCAAGCCGAGTTTTTTCATATTTTGCTATTTAGTTTTTATTTATATCTTTGTAACTGAAAGACAAATCACAACAAGGCCTTCGAGCCGTAGGATTTATTTCACTAGGCGATTGCGTACTCCGTAGTCGCCATTTTTGTATTCTTTTCTTTCAATTTAAAAGTATATCCTTCCAAGGAGGAAAACATTTTGAGCCAGCATACCATACATACTGACATCAATCACTGTCAATAACTAACAGACCAAAAAATGTCTGCTCTTATCTTCTCAATATTGTGTTTATGCTTTCTTAAAAAGGAAATAGCATAAGGTTTAAAGTCATCGCTAGTTTACAAAATCCTGTAGAAATTTCCTAAAAATTTATGAATTGCCCAGTCACTCCTACGTTATAGACCTATATTAGGAAGCAAAATATTGGGTTGAATATAGTTATATCATTTTTAAAAGTATATTTCCATCAATACCAAAAACTTGGTGCAATGCTTTGATAAAAGTCAAACTTGGTTTTCTTTTATAGTGCATTATTTCGGAAAGTTTGGTATCCGTAACCTGCAACATTTTTGCAACTTCCTTTTGCTTTAGTTTATTCTCATACATTTTCAGTTCAATTAAACCCTGTAATGTTTCGGGAAAAGGAACTGTATAATGCTTTTCTTCATAAGCATTCACTATTTGAGTGTACTTATCGAGATCGGCACTTTCTTTCCTGGTAAGATTATTAAAACCACCTTTTTTAGTAGCAATAGCCAACAAATTATTCATTTGTTTTTCAGCTTGTTCAAACTCATTTTTTGTTATTTCCTTTTTCATACTAAATGGTTTTACAATCAATTTTATCGTATTGTTTGTGCGTACCTACAAACCTCAAATAAACTGTTCGTTTATTAAAATGGATCATGGCTTATAACCATGTAGTATAAAGATAATTTATAAAATTATTAAAAACAAAAAATAATTATCAAAAACGAAATTTATGAAACTATCATTACTGTTTGCAAAAAACGAAACGACTTGGTTTAATTGGGATAAAAATTACAAGTTTTGAGGGTTATTTTGAACTTGAATATAAAATAAAAACCGTGGATAACGGTTACTTCCCAATACAAAACTTTCCAAAAATAGTCCCCAGAATATCCCTGTCTACTTCTATTTCTCCTGTGATGGTTCCCAGGAAATACAAGGCCTGGCGGATGTCTTCGGCCAGGAAGTCTCCTGTGATACGGGCATCCAGTCCTTCCTGCACTTTTTCAAGCGCTTCACGGCTTTTGCTGAGTGCTTCGTAATGCCTGGCATTCGTTACGATCGCATTATCGGCAAGGCTCTTCCCTCCCACTACCATCGCATACAAAGCGTTCTTCAACTCTTCGATATGTTCTTTTTTCCCTGCCGAAACAGGTACTACAGGATTCGTCAGCTCAGGATACAAAGGATCTGTAAACGCTCCCGGTTGTAAAAGGTCAATTTTATTGGGCACCACGATAAAAGGAATACCGTGTTGAGTAAGCTGTTGAATATCTTTCTTCACTTCTTCTACCGGCAGAGCAGAAGCGTCGAACAGATAAAGAAGCAAGGCGGAATGACGGATCTTTTCAAAAGTCTTCTCCACTCCGATGGCTTCGATCGCATCGGTGGCTTCACGGATCCCGGCGGTATCGATCAGGCGGAATTCCACTCCGCTGATCACCAGTTTCTCTTCGATCGTATCGCGGGTCGTACCGGCGATATCCGAAACGATCGCACGCTCTTCGTTGAGCAGTGCATTCAATAAGGTGGATTTCCCTGCATTCGGTCTTCCGGCGATCACGGTACTGACGCCTCCTTTGATCGCATTCCCCAGTTGAAAACTGTTGAGCAGCTCCGACAGCATCCGCTGGATTTTAGTCACCAGGTTGCTCAGTTGGGTCCGGTCGGCAAACTCAACGTCTTCTTCACTGAAATCCAGTTCCAGCTCAATGAGGGCTGCAAAACCGATCAATTCATCACGCAAGGTTTTGATCTCCTGAGAAATCCCTCCCCGCATCTGATTCATCGCCGCCCGGTGACTGGCTTCAGAATCCGAGGCGATCAGATCGGCCACCGCTTCTGCCTGGGCGAGGTCAAAACGGCCGTTCAGGAATGCCCGTTGTGTAAACTCTCCCGGCTTTGCATAACGTGCTCCTGCACTGATCAGCAACCGGATAATCTTCGTGATAATATAATTGGAACCGTGACAGGAAATCTCGACTACATTTTCTTTGGTAAAAGAACGTGGAGTCCTGAACACAGAGACGAGTACTTCGTCTACAATGGTTTCTCCTTCCATGATCGTTCCGAAGTGAACGGTATGGCTGTCCTGAAGGGTCAGGTCTTTTCCTTTAAATACTTTCTGACAAATGGAAATGGCCTCCTGGCCAGACAATCGTATCACAGCAATCGCTCCTACACCAGGAGCGGTAGCAGGGGCTACGATAGTGTCTTGAATAGTTGCGATCAACTCAAACTGGAATTATGATATATGAAAAATAACCTTTCGCCGGAATGTATAGGTTCCAATATTATTCCGGAACATACGTGGCGTTAAATTGCTCCCAGGTTTGTGTTTTGAATTTATCTTCTCCCACAAAATACAGGATCTTGGCCAATTCCCCCGCTTCGCGGTATCCGGGCAGGTTAATGATCAGGTCTTCGCCTTCGCTCAAATACAAGGTAGTAGGGTATCCGTTGGCCTTAAAAACACGGGTAGCCAACTCCCGCTCAGTAAGGGCAGTTCCTTTGTAGGCGGCAGCCTTGGAACTCTCGGCATTCAATTTCACCGCATAGAATCTTTTATTCATGTACTCCACTACCTTAGGATCTTTCATGGTCGTGGCATCCATTTTTTTACACCAGCCGCACCAGTCCGTATAGACATCCACAAATATTTTTTTCTTCTTTTTCTTACTCAACTGAATGGCTTCATCATACGTCAGCCATTTGATCGTTTCTGCCGGTTTGTCGGATTGTTTTTCCAACGTAAACGAAACGAATATCCCCACTGCCAGGATCAGTGCGATAAATAACACGATCCCTCCCCTGCTTTTCATACCTTTATAAATTGCTTCCATAGTACAAAGTAAACGATTTTTATTGTATTAATAAACCCCGTTCAGGAGGTTTTAGTTCTGAGTTTTTTGGTAATTACCCCCTGAGAAGGAGAAAACAACAGCACGATCAAAAAGATCAGGCCGGCTACGGTACTCATTCCTCCGGCAATGGAAGCATCCATAAACACGGCCAGGTAATACCCGCCCGCCGCCGACAGGATCCCTGTCAGGACTGCGATCAACAACATCTTTTTAAAATTATCGGTCAACAGATAAGCCGTAGCAGCCGGAGCCACCAGAAAAGCCACTACCAAAATCGCCCCTACGGCCTCAAAAGAAGCCACGGTGGCAAAAGAAACCATTCCCATCAGCAGGTAATGCCAAAGGGTGACGGAAATCCCCAGCGAAGCGGCGTAAGCAGGGTCAAAAGTGGTCAGGAATAACTCTTTATAACCCAACATAATAAAGAGCAGGATCAGGAGCAATAAACAGAGGCCAGACCACATTGTTCTCGGCCCCAGATCCATTCCGGAAGCAAGCACCCAGGTATCCAGCGGAGCCAGGGCGATCTCTCCGTACAATACACAATCCTGGTCAAGATCTATATTTTCGGCATAGTACGAGATCAGGATCACTCCGATCGCAAACAAGGTAGTAAAGATCACTCCGATCGAAGCATCTTCCTGCAACCTGGCTTTGCGGTGTAAAAACTCGATCAGGAAAGTAGTCAGCAGCCCGATCGCTCCGGCGCCCAGGATCATGATCAGGGAATCGCGGGTCCCGGTCAGAAGATAGGCCACTACAATACCAGGTAAAACAGCATGGGAAATAGCGTCGCCGATCAGCGCCATCTTACGCAACACCAGGTAGCACCCCAGCAAGCCGCAGGAAGCCGCCACCAGCGAACCAATCAATATAATGTAAAATGAATCCATACCCAGAATCTTATGATAATTTTAGTGACTCTACTCCTCTTTTAAGCTATGATACCCCAACTTCCTGTTCCTGTTTCCTGTTTCCTATTCCCTACCGGTACGGAATAGTGCTGTCGTGCGGATCTTTGTCCGGATACTGCAATTGTTCCTCCAGTTTTTTTTCCAGTTCGGGAGTAATGATGTGTTCTATATTTTCCGCATCATCGTGTACATGATCGGGCGCAAGATTTACATATTCCGTAAGGTACATCTCCCATAAACGGTGTAATTTCGTCACCCGCTGCCCTTTTATGCGTCCCTCCTCTGTAAGGGCATAACGACCATTGATCCAGGACAAATACCCATGCCGGACCAGGATGGAAAACCATTTTTTTAACACATTTTCCGGATAGCCTCTTTTTTCCGTCAGTTCGGCAATGTCTCTTTCTTTGAGAAAATCACCGTCCTGCTCTCCCAACTGATAAAATGCTTTGAGAATATTCTCTTCCATGATCCTGGATTTATGGGCTCTCCTGTTGATCCAGCGGTATACCAGTCCTTTTTGAGGGGCAAACAGAAACGAACAGATCGCCGTTAAGGAAATGAACATGACAATCCAGGGCCCGGTAGGCATCCCCGAAACAGTATACGATACATAAGTCCCTCCTATTCCTGCGATCACGGCAAACAAAGAAGCCAGCACAAGCATGACCGGAAGCTTATTGGTCCAGAACCTTGCCGCCGCCGCCGGTGTGATCAGCATCGCCGCCATCAACACTACACCAATGGCCTGTATACCGGTCACCACCGCCAGTACTGTAAGTGTGGTGAGTATTATTTCCAATGTTTTTACCGGAAAACCGATCGAAGCAGCGAAGGGCTCATCAAAAGAGATCAGCATAAATTCTTTGTATAAAAAGAATACCATCAGGATCAGTAAGATGGCCAGTGCGCCGAATACATAAACATCTGTACTCACCAGGGAGGCGGCTTTGCCAAAGATAAAGCCGTCCAGTCCTGACTGGGCAGCATTGCCAGAATGCTGAATGGAAGTGAGCAACAGAATACCTGCTCCGAAAAAAACCGACAATACTAACCCGATGGCTGAATCCTCTTTCAGCCGGGAATTCTTTTTAATAAAATCTACCGACAGCACGGACAACCATCCTGTCACAAAGGCCCCGATGATCAGCAGTAAAGGGTTCTTTTGTCCGGATAAAATGAAGGCAAGACATACCCCTGGCAATACGGCATGGGCAATCGCATCGCCGATCAGAGCTTTTTTTCTCAGAAAGGTAAAACACCCGAGTACTGAGGTCCCCACAGACATGAAGGTAATCCCCAGCACAACATACAAGGTATTGGGATCTGAAAACGTGATAAAATCCAGTAACTGTTTCATAGTACGGTCGCTCTTTATTCCCTGGCGGAGATTTCCTGCTTCGCCATCAGTTCTCCTACCCTCGACAGCAAGGTGAGTTTTCCGCCGTAGGCTTCCTGCAACAGCTCGCTGTTAAATATTTTATCCGTAGGTCCGGAAGCGATCAGCCGCATATTGAGCAGCAATACCCAGTTAAAATATTCTTTGACCGACTGGAGGTCGTGATGTACCACGACCACTGTTTTGCCAGCCTGGGCCATTTTTTTCAGAATGTCAATAATAGTTGCTTCCGTAGCGGCGTCCACCCCGGCAAAAGGTTCGTCCATGAAATAGAGTTCTGCATCCTGTGCCAGCGCACGGGCGAGAAAAACCCGCTGCTGCTGTCCTCCACTCAACTGGCTGATCTGGCGGTGGGCAAAAGGCAGCATATCCACTTTTTCAAGACATTCCAGGGCCACTTCCTTATCTGCCTTGCGCGGGCGTCTGAAAAGCCCCAGCTTCCCATAACGTCCCATCAATACCACATCAAAAGCAGAAGCAGGAAAATCCCAGTCAACCGATTCCCGTTGGGGAACATAGCTAACTCTTCCTCTTACCTCTTCCAGTTCGCGATCAAACATTTTAACGAAACCGCTACCCGCAGGGATCAGCCCCATGATCGTTTTGATCAGCGTGGACTTACCGGCTCCGTTAGGGCCGATAATTCCGACCAGGGCTCCTTTGGGTAAGGTAAAATCGATT
>CAYTGJ010000188.1:0-7042 GCA_964437245.1 uncultured Chitinophagaceae bacterium | reverse complement strand
CATCGTAGATACGGTCTATGCCGAACGAGATTCCTACGCCGGAGAGGCCGGGCAGCCCGAATACTCCTGTAAGGTTGTCGTAACGGCCACCTCCGCTGATGCTGCCGATCTGTACATCTCCTGCTTTCACTTCGAAGATCGCCCCCGTATAATAGCTCAGCCCTCTGGCAAGGGTGAGGTCAAATTCCAGGTGATTGTCCTGTAGCCCGAATGCCTCGGTATAGTCAAATACGGCCGACATTTCTTCGAGTCCTTTCCGGCCTGTTTCGGATCCGGTAAGGAATGTTTTCAGGAAATCGAATTTATCTTTGTTGCTTCCTGTAGACTCCAGCACTGGCATGAGTGAAGCAATGGCCAGCTCTGTAAAATTTTTTGTCTGTAGTTCTTCTACTACTTTTTCAACCCCTATTTTGTCCAGCTTATCAATAGCAACGCATAAGTCCGTTTCGCATCCAGGCATTCCGATCTTTTCGGTAATGGCAGTCAGCAGTTTACGGTTGTTGATTTTAATGGTGAAATTCCGGATGCCTAGTTTGCCCATTACTTCGTTGATCATCAGAACGATCTCCGCTTCGCAGATCAGGGAATCGGTGCCCACCACATCGGCATCGCACTGATAAAATTCGCGGTAGCGGCTTTTGGCAGGCCGGTCTCCTCTCCAGACAGGCTGGATCTGATAGCGCCTGAAGGGGAAAGAAATATCGTTTCGGTTCATGACCACAAAACGCGCAAACGGTACGGTCAGGTCGTAACGGAGTGCTTTTTCGGAGATAGAAGAGGTGATTTTTTTATACCCCTGCTCAAAGTCGCTCAGGTTGATGTCTTTTGCAAAATCACCGGAATTCAGGATCTTGAAAATAAGCTGATCGCCTTCTTCCCCGTATTTCCCGGTGAGTACGGATAGTTGTTCCATGGCGGGAGTTTCGATCGGCAGGAAACCGAACTTTTGGAACGTAGCTTTTACATTCTCGAAAATAAAATTTCTCCTGATCATTTTATCAGGGCCAAAATCACGTGTGCCCTTTGGAATACTCGGCTTTGAAGAAGACATTGTTGTATTTTTACTATATAATCAAAGCGCAAAAATAGTTAAAAAGGGGGTAAAAAGAAGCATAAATACAAAGAGGGGACAGAGAATCCGGTAAAAACCGCCAAAGTGTCTGCCGGGAGGGAACAGGAGAGCCGTTCTCCTGTTCTAAGTGGAGAGTATTTTGACCAGTTTTCCCTTTCTTATTTTGTATAGGACGCCATTGATTTCCATTCGCTGGTTTTCTTTCAGGATAAACAGCGTTTCGATATCCTGTTCGATGGTATGAATGGAGCCCCTGGTTTGCCGGGCAATTTCCAGGTAGTGCGGATGAATGGGAGTCCCGCAGCGTAGTCCGCACAGAATGATCCGGATCGGGCGTTTGATCTGAGAGAGGAGGCTCATATCGCGTACTCCGGCATGGTTGTCTGCGATCATGACGATCTCGTCTACATCTTTGGCCATCCGAAGTCCCTTGATGACCGCTTCCAGGTTGTTTTCCGGGATATCGCCGCCATTTCCCAACTTCATGACGGTATTCATCGTTTTTAATAAATGCTCAAAATTGTCGGGGGGACAATTAAAAATCCCGCCGGTATTCCCCACCCGTTTTTGCCGGTCGATTTTTCTGTTCCCATCGTTAAAGAAAGTGAACAGTTTGATTTTGTTTTCGTCAAAATGCAGGCGATGCCATAGCACTACCTGGGCACCATACTGATACATACTTCCTGTCCAGTCTGTGACGATCAGCATTTTCCCCCAGTTGTTTCTTCCCAGTGTATGTAGTATGGTTGAATCTTCTATGGGAGAAACGCCATATACAATTCCTTCCACCAGATTTTGTTCGGCGGTGAGGTCTCCCGGTTTATTTTCCCGGAGGACCGGCTGCTCATCCTGGTTGGAATGAAGGGAATGAATGTTACGGAACCTGAGTACTGCACCATGAAAGAGCCTTTTAGCCTGGGCTTCGTTCATGCACTGAGTTTGCAGTATCAGGTTCCACCTCACGCTGGTATCAGATCCGAGGGTAGGTTCAAGTTTTATAAGTTCATTGATCCGGCTGTTCAGTAAGGATTGGTAATCAGTGATCCACTCTTCTTTCTTTTTGGGATAGGCGCTGAAAACAAGATCCACTTCGTATACCTGTTTGTTCCGGCCGTCCCAGGCTTCGGGGGTCGAGATTGTGGAAGAGGCATATTCCATAAAGAGGACTGCCTGTTTGTGTCCTGGCTTGGATTGATAGACCGGAACTTCACCGGAAAATATTTTTCGGGAGGGTGGCTGGGAAAATGCTGCAGGCATTATCAATCCTAACAGCAGAGAGAATAGGAGGTATACTTTCATGACCGTTCTTATTTTATTTCATAATGAACCGGTGAAGAAAAAGATACAGGGAGGAGAAAAATTAAGTAAGCTTGTTTGCTGGTGGTGTTAAGGTTATTTCAAGATACAAGATGCAGGTTTTCTCATGGGAATAGACGAAAGAATGCCTTAGCTTCACTTTTGTTTAGAGGGGGATTATTTGTTTGGTGTTAAATTAGAGAGCGGCTTTTTTAATAAAATCGTCGATTTGTTTATCCCAGATAGGATTACAGATTACTTGTTTATGAGTCTTATCCATTAGATATTGGTATGCATCGTCACTGGAATTTGTTAGTTCAGATAATTTTTTATCTTCTAATATAATCTGAGTTCTCAAATAGTTGATATAAGTATTATCATCAGTATTGAAAGTCAATATTTCTTCAGTTTGTTTATGGAAAGTTTCACTACTAGCATTCATCATAATATCTATCAATGGCCTTGCCCAATAAATTTTCCCAAATCTATTAAGTTTTGTATACGTGTGATATGTTTCTAAATGTCCGGTACCAATAGAAAGAATAAAAATATCCTTTAGATTTCCGTTAAAGTTATATGTTGGATCGTAACCGTATTTTTGAATTTCAGTTAATGCTATTAATGATGGATTATTAACATAAATACCCCCATCAATACAGGTGACATATTTGTCTTCGGTAGCAAGTTCGTTTGTATATTTAAAGTTATAAGGGGGTAAAAAAGTAGGACCGGCCGAGGTGCTCATACAAATATCAACTAAAGAAGCATTTTTTTTATTCTCTTCTATAGAGATACCTCCATTTTTACTACTGATGTTTATGTATCTTGATTTAAAAAATAAAGGAGAGTTTTCAGAGACACAATAGGTCGGAATGATGATAGGGGTTGTACAGTCAGATAGTTTTTTTTCCTTGAAATAGTTTTCTAAAACTGTCTTTAATCCTTTGTTTTTAAATTCGGCTCCGCAGAGATAAGATGTATAGCTTCGTAGTCCATTTCTTCTTGGAAAAATTATTTTCCCTTCATCTTTGTAAAGATTTAGTAGTTCTTGTACAGGCAACCCTGATGCTAATCCACAAGCAATAATTCCTCCTGTTGAAGTGCCTGCAATTAAACTAAAACAATCTTTAATATTCTTTCCTAATTTCTGCTCTATTCTTTTTAAAATAAGAAGTGTAGCATATCCTCTTAATCCACCCCCATCAATACTTAGAATTTTAAATTTCATCTCCAGGTAATTGTGTTTTAACAAATTGATTGATTAACGATGCTATTTTATTCTCATTTAACTCTTCTATTTGTATTGTAATATTAGATTGAGTTGCCGTCCCCCCAGATTGTATAACTTTACCTTTGCCGTCATCATTTATTTCGATGTACAAATATGGTTTGCCTAAGGCTGAGCCACTTGTGCCACTGTTGTCACTTAATGGCTTCAAAACAATTTGATCAAAAAATTTTCCAACAGGTTTATGTTTTACAGGAAAATTATTTGAAGAAAAAACATCTAAAGTAACCCCCTTTGATTTAAGAGATAGATTCATTTTCTCTAAATGTGGTATTATTACCTGGTTGTGTAAGCTCAAAAATACCTCCTCTGGCTTTTTATCGTTTTCCATGATGTTTAATTTTGTTTCATAGTATACATATATAATACAATTAATAACTTATAATATGAAGGATTTGTTTCATTATTGACCGGTCTTATAAGTAAAGGGATCATCTGAGTGAATGCTATTATTTTAAAACGGTTAGTAGAATACTAAAAAAAAATCTTTATAGTCACATCTGTTAAAGTTGCAGAATACGAAAGAATGAAAAATTTAGTCTATTATCAATACGCTTTAGAGCGTATTTTATAGTTCAAAATTGATAAAAAAGCAGATCCATTAATAAACTACTGGTTATCATTTATGTATCAATTTTATTGACTTGGGGGATTAAATTAATGCATAAAGTCATCAATGGTTTTTCTGTACATTCCCAAAATAAACAAACAGGGATCACCGGATTATCCGGTGATCCCTGTTTGTTGTTGTGTTATAAATCAAGAGTGTAGATCAGACGTGTTTCTCAGCATGGTAGGAAGAGCGTACCAGCGGGCCGGATTCTACGTAGTTGAATCCTCTTTTTAATCCTTCTTCTTTGTATTTGGCAAATTGTTCAGGGTGTACGAAAGAGGCTACCTCAAGGTGCATTTTGGTAGGTTGCAGGTACTGACCCAGCGTAAGTACGTCCAGGCCGTTTTCAATGAGGTCGTCCATGGCTTCGTAGACTTCGTCTTCTGTTTCGCCAAGACCCAGCATGATCCCTGTTTTGGTTCTTTTCCCAAACTCCTTGATTCGCCGGATCTCTTCGAGGCTGCGTTCGTATTTGGCTTGAGGGCGTACCATCCGGTACAGGCGTTTTACAGTTTCCATATTATGAGAAACTACTTCCTGACCTCCGCTGATCATGCGGATAAGGGCGTCCCAGTTGCCTTTCACATCCGGGATGAGTGTCTCGATGGTAGTGGAAGGGCTTTCTTTTTTTACTTCCACAACGGTCTGGTACCAGATTTCTGCTCCGCGGTCCTTCAGTTCGTCCCGGTTTACAGAGGTGATAACGGCATGTTTTACTCCCATGAGGCGGATGGCTTCTGCTACCCGTCTTGGTTCGTCGGTATCGTATTCGTTTGGTTTTCCGGTGGCTACTGCGCAGAACGTGCAGCTTCTTGTACATACATTCCCCAGGATCATAAAGGTAGCAGTACCGGCTCCCCAGCATTCTCCCATGTTCGGGCAGTTTCCGCTTTGGCAGATGGTATGCAGCTTATATTCGTCCACAATAGCACGCACATTGGCATATTCTTTTCCAATAGGCAGTTTTACCCTCAGCCAGTCAGGTCTTGGGCTGCGCTGTTTATTGGATTCCGCCGGAATAATAGGTAATTCTATCATAGTCTTTCTCTTTCTGTCTACTATCGGATAGGCAGGCGTTATTTCTGATCTAACAAAAATAAACAAAAAAAGGTTGAAATCAGCTTAAAACCGATTTGTCTTTTACGGGGAACATTTCCAGCCATCTGGCGGCTTTGACAGGATCTGTGAAAATCCGTGTCGGTACCACCGGTTTATTGAGGGTAAGGAAGAAGTTGGCCAATACCTTGCTCAGCGAGCTGGAGACCACGATTGCATTGGCCGAGGCATTATAACTCCCTTCATTGGCAAAATATTCACGTACGTCTTTGGAATGCGGCGGCATTTCCCGGATATCGGTAAGGGCTGGATAAACTTTATCTCCTGAAAGATCAGCAGCTTCCTGAATGATCGTCTTGGCAGCTATAAGATCAAGACTTGTGTCGGGCTTATATCCTACGTAAAAGTAATATTCTCTTATTTCCATCCATACCCATTGATTTTCAGCTTTAATAGTAGCCATTGTTATTATTTGAGGTTTATTTTTAACTGTATTTTTGCAGCCAATCAGCTGCTTTGTTCCGGTCGCTGAAAATTTTTGTAGGAATGAGAGGTTTACTTAGAGAGAGGAAGAAGCTGGCCATTACTCTGTTAAAGGTATTAGATACCACAATAGCATTGGCTTTGGCGGAGCGGCTGGCTTGTACCGCAAAAAATTCCCGGACTTCCCGGGTATGGGGTGGCATATTTTTTATATCGTTCATCACGGGAAATACGGTGCCGTTGGTAAACGCTAAAGAATCATTGATTATTTTCTGAGCTTCTTCGATGGTTAGCTCAGTATCAGACTTTTCCTTGAAACATACAGATAAGTATTTCCCATTATTTTCAATCACCACCCATTCGTTTTCAAAAGTACTTACAGACATATTTCGTTCAGTTTCTTAAGTATTAAAACGTTATAAAATTATAAAATTTTCAAAAAAATGGCCTTTTAACGCCTAGTTTTTACCAGATACGACAATTACGATCTCTCCTTTTACTTCTTTTCTTTCGGTAATAATACGTAAAATATCTTCCAGTGTTCCATTAATTGTTTCTTCGTACATTTTGGAAAGTTCCCGCGAGACCGATACCGATCGTTCCGGGCCGAAATATTCCTTGAATTGTTCGAGGGTTTTGGCCAGTCTCATAGGAGATTCATAAAAAACCATGGTCCGGGGTTCTTCAGACAGTATTTTAAGCCGGGTCTGACGGCCTTTTTTATGAGGGAGAAAGCCTTCAAATACAAAACTATCGCAGGGGATCCCTGATTTGACCAGCGCAGGAACAAAAGCCGTAGGACCCGGAAGGCATTCTATTTTGATGTCGTGTTTCAGGCATTCACGTACCAGCAAAAAGCCGGGATCCGAGATGGCAGGAGTTCCGGCATCGGAGACGAGGGCGATCGTACTGCCGTCTTTAAGCCGTTTGATTACATTGTTTAAGATCTGGTGCTCGTTGAAGGTATGGTAGCTCTGGAGTGGCTTGCTGATTTCCAGGTGCTGGAGCAGGCGGGAAGTAACTCTTGTGTCTTCGGCCAGGATGAGGTCTGCCTCTTTCAGGATCCGGATGGCCCGGAGGGTGATATCCTCTAAATTGCCGATAGGCGTGGGGACTACATAAAGTTGGGTAGGGGTGGAAACTGACATGCTTATGATTTTAGCAGGGAATCGATCTCATAGGCTAGTTCCCTGTCTTTGATGGTAATTTTATTGTCTGCCTCGTGGGTGCAGAG
>CAYTGJ010000187.1:0-7058 GCA_964437245.1 uncultured Chitinophagaceae bacterium | reverse complement strand
GCTGGCGCCTTGTAGGAGCACCTCCGGGATATGTAGGATACGAAGAAGGCGGACAGCTTACCGAAAAGATCCGCCGGAAGCCATACAGTGTAGTATTGCTGGATGAGATCGAAAAAGCACACCCGGATGTGTTCAACATCCTGCTTCAGGTGCTTGACGATGGTATTCTGACCGACGGACTGGGAAGAAGAGTTGACTTCAGAAACACGATCATCATCATGACTTCCAACATCGGAGCCCGTGACCTTAAGGACTTCGGTACAGGAATTGGTTTTGCGACCAAAAACCGTAAGGAAAACATGGACGATATGATGAAAGGAACTATTCAAAGTGCGCTTAGAAAAGCGTTTTCTCCGGAGTTCCTGAACAGATTGGATGATGTGATCGTCTTCAATTCCCTGGAAAGAGCCGATATTCACAGAATCATCGATATCACGCTGAAAAATGTGTTCAAGAGAATCGAAGCACTTGGCTACCATGTAGAGCTGACAGAAAAAGCAAAAGACTTCCTGGCAGAGAAGGGATATGATCCAAGCTACGGTGCAAGACCACTGAACAGAGCGATCCAGAAATACCTGGAAGACCAGGTAGCAGAAGAGATCCTGAAAGGTGAACTTGCCGAAGGAGACACGATCATGGCCGACCACGATGGCACCAGCGATTCGCTTTCTCTGAAAATACAGAAAAAGAAGCTCGAAAAAATGTAATACTTGACTAAGCAAAAGGCTCCTTCGGAGCCTTTTGTTTTATATACAGTCATTTTAAATTGTCCTTACACCTCTCTGCTATGCATCATCTGGACGATCTTTATTCCATTACAAAAATCCTGGTTATTTTTCACTGCTGTTATTCCTGACAGGGCTCTATTTTATAAGCCCGGATTACTCACACACGATAGTAAAAGAAGAAGTTATCTTTTTCTGCGGGACCAGCATGTACGACCACGACGATCCCCTCCCTTCCGACTCTTTGTCTTTGACAGCCCTGAAAGGGAAGGGATTATTTGAATCAAACTGTATTGCCTGTCATGCTATTCACAACGTAAGAGTAGGCCCGGCGCTCAAAGACATTACGGAACGAAGAGATCTCCAATGGATCAAAAGCTTCGTGAGAGATCCTGAGAGAAAAATTAAAGTAGAAAAAGACCCTTATGCCGTAGCGCTGTACAATCAATACAACGAGACCCAAATGACTGCTTTTCCCTCTTTATCCGATACCGAAATAGAGGCGATCGTTGCCTACCTCTCCTATTAGCTTGCCTTGTCCGGATAACCGCAGAATGACAGGAACAAGAACATGTTTTCATACCTCTAATCAACGAATAAGATACGAGACGCCGGATGACAGATAACTCAATTTTTCCCCTCCAAGCCATCCGAAAAAATACTATAGAAAAATGAATGCCCCATCGTAGACATTCCTCGTCTCTTCCCCTTACCTGGCGAGGGAAAGAAGAGTTGTCCACATTTATATGATTTATCAAAGTCCCTATAAATCACACTTCTGTGGGTTTTTACCCAGAAAATATAAACATAAAACGTCTGTACCCCTTTTCTATAAAGGGATACAATAACATGTGGATAAATGAAACTCAGTACTTCCAGTGGGGTATTTGTTATTTCACTTTTCCCATATTTTTCAATCCCTTTATTCATGCGGGATACAAAAGGACGCAAGCCCAGAGCCTCCATTTTATCCACATTGCAGAAAATTTTCTGTTGAAAGTATTGTGGATTCTAATAATTCGTATAATTTTGATTTCATAAATATTTAACAAAAGCTAAACCTTCAAAAACATGAACAAAGCAGAATTAATCGATTCTATCGCAGCGGATGCAAAATTAACTAAGGCAGATGCTAAAAGAGCTCTGGATGCATTTATCAGCGCTACTCAGAAAACTTTGAAAAAAGGTGATTCTCTGGTGTTGATCGGTTTTGGTACTTTCAAAGTTGCTCAGAGAGCTGCTAGAAATGGCCGTAACCCACAAACTGGTAAAGCTATCAAAATCAAAGCTAAGAAGGTAGTTAAATTCAAAGCAGGTGCTGATCTAGCTAAAAAAATCGCTAAGTAATTTTTGAAAAAATCAAATTTTCAGAACTGACTGCTCCAACCGGGCAGTCAGTTTTTTTTTGCCTGTTTCAAAATTATTAGTTCTAAAGAAAATACTATATTTTTATGTATTATAGTAGTATGCGTAAGCTGAGCTCATGAAAGTAGCCATTATCGGGGCAGGACCTGCAGGATTGACTGCAGGATATGAATTGTCAAAGAAAGGGGAACAGGTCACTGTGCACTTATACGAGGCGAGTGACCAGGTAGGGGGAATGTGTAAAACGATCCGTTTATGGAATACGAATGCCGATATAGGTCCTCACAGGTTCTTCTCCTACGACAAAAGGGTAAATAAGCTATGGCTGGAAATAACAGGCAAAGACTACAAGATGGTCAACCGGATCACCCGGATTTACTACCGTAAAAAATTCTTCTATTATCCGATCAAACCTTTCGATGCTCTTCAAAAAATAGGCTTCCCGGCCGCCGTTGCCTCCCTTTTCAGTTATCTGAAAGAGAAAATAGCTCCATCCAAACCTGACAACAGTTTTGAATCCTGGGTAAAAGGACGCTTTGGCGAAAAGCTGTATTCTATTTTCTTCAAAACGTATAGCGAAAAACTATGGGGAATCGACTGTAAGGAACTGGACGCTGACTTTGCGGCACAACGGATCAAGAAACTTTCGTTGCTCGAAGTGATTCTCAATGCGCTTTCGGGCTCCGGCACAAAACACAAAACGCTGATCGACCAGTTTGCCTATCCGCTGGGAGGTACCGGAATGGTCTACAACCGGATGGCGGAAAAGATCCTCGCACACAATCCCCTGAATAAACTATTTCTGAATACCCCCGTTCAGGCCTGCCTGGTCCGCGACGGTAAAGTAACAGGTATCCGGCTGGCAGACCAAACAGAAGAATCCTACGATGTGGTGATCTCCAGCATGCCGCTGACCCGTTTACTCCATACACTCCCGGAAGTGCCCGCAGAAGTCCGGACAGCAGCCCAGAAACTCACGTTCCGGAATACTGTCATTGTCTACCTGAAAATAGAGGCCATTGATCTTTTCCCGGACAACTGGCTTTATGTGCATTCGCCGGAACTTAAGCTGGGCCGTATTACAAATTTCCGCAACTGGATCCCCGAACTTTACGGGAAAGAAAATTTTACGGTGCTGGCCCTGGAATACTGGTCCAACGACGAAGACGAAGCATGGAAATGGACCGACGAACAATACATCGAACTTGCCAAAAAGGAAATTGTCCAGACCTCTCTGCTCCGTAATGCTGTCATCTCAGACGGCCATGTATACCGGATCCCCAAATGCTATCCGGTATATAAAATAGGATACCGGGAAAATCTTAAACCTGTGGAGGAATACCTCCGGACGATCCGCAACCTGTATCCGATAGGACGTTACGGAGCATTCAAATACAATAACCAGGATCATTCTATCCTGATGGGAATTCTGGCCAGTGAAATAATAACCGGCAATGCACCCCATGACCTATGGGAAGTCAACACCGATTACGAAGTGTACCAGGAAAGCACTATGATCGATGAAACAGGTCTTGTCAATACCTGATCACTGCACTGCTTTGGCCAGCAAGATCCCGCTTTCAGGATATCGTTTCAGCACTTGTATCGGCTGAAATTTTTGCACGATCTCAATCTCTCTTTCTTCCAGGATAAAATAGTCATAGACACCTGTTGAGATCGGCTCCCTTGTATAAAAAATATAGGTTCCTTTCTCACTCTCATATCCCATCCCGATATTACGAACACCGGACAGATTCGCTTTGAGCAGATAATAATAGATCATTGCCGGGAATTCATGACTGACTCCAAGACTGATCTCTCTGTCCTCCTTTAATTTCCCCAGATCAGCCACCACCTCATCAAAACCACTTTTGGGTGCTACAATGATTCCCCGGGAAAAAGAGAAAACGGAAAAAAAACTGACCAGTACAAAAAGGCAAAAGGGAAACAGGAGCATCCCCTGTATTATTTTTACATACGCCCTGACGTTAAGTTGTGTAAATGACCAGAAGACCGGCAATACCATCAACGGATATAAGAACAACGCAGCCCGGTGAGAAATATAGGTAATGTTCAACAAGTGATACTGCAAAAACAGGCTTACTGCTATCAGTATAAAAACAGCCATAAAAAGCAAAGGAGCTTCCAGTTTCCGCTTCTGATAAAGTTCATAACAAAACAACACAAATGAGCCACTGATCAGGATCACCAGCAGGGCAAAGAACCAGGGAGTATATGTACCCGGAGTCCTTGAAAACAATTCGATCTGAGAATAAACGGTATCTCCCCAAAAGCTGTTGAACGGCCAGAAATGATGTAACGACGAAGGCCCCATCTTCAATACAATGCCAACGATCACGGCCAGGAACAAGGTATTGGCAATCCAGAACAGCTTCTCTTCCCGGAGCCTTTGCCATACACGAGGAAATGTCCAGGAATACAGTCCTGTCAGAAAAGGGAACGCTGCATACAACACCAGGATAGCCAGATAAAAATTCAGCAGGGTATAACTGGCCAGCACTGCAATGGCTCCGAAAACAAAAGACAGATATATTTTTCTTTTGTCCGCCACCTCTCCTTTCTTCCAGTATTCATATAAAAAATAAAGGCTGAGCAACATGAATGCAATCGACATCGCATATCCTCTTGCCAGGCTGAAATAATCGATCATGAAAGGATGGAGTGTGATCACCGGAACAAACAGCACACGATAATACCACTCACGGATATAGAGGGAAATCTTATAGACAGCCCATGCAAAGACCAGAAAAGACAAGGAAGAATGCAGGCGCAGCACCCACTCCTCATAACCGATAAAATTGGCATCGATCCACAGAAAAAAACTGTTGACCAGATGAGAATTCGGAGTACACCCGAAAAGATAAGCGATGTTCATATACAAAACATCAAACAGACTAAAGGCCTCGTCTTCCGTGAAACTGAATAAGGAGGAGCGGATCAAAATATAGCCGAAAACCGCCATGGTAAACAGGCCGAAGAAAAACGTATACCCCAGGTTTTTCTGTTTCATACTATTCTGCCAGTAATTTTTTATTTAACTGTGTAAGACCAGCCACGGCCTTTTCCTGTATAAATTCCAGGTGGGGCATGCTGTGCAAAGGAGGTTTGGCGGGATCCACAATATACTTCGGACTGTCGGACGGTACGTAATCAATCAGCCCGGCCGCCGGATATACCTGAAGTGAAGTCCCCACCACTATAAAAATATCCGCTTGTCTTGCGAGCTGGATAGCCTGATCCATCATAGGCACGGCTTCTCCAAACCACACAATGTGCGGACGCAGCTGCGAGCCTTTTTCACATTTATCCCCAAGCTTCAGTTCCCATCCGCTGATGTCGTATACCCGGTGTTCATCGGCGGTACTACGACTTTTAAACAACTCTCCATGTAAATGAATAATCCTGGACGAACCGGCTTTTTCGTGCAGATTGTCTACGTTCTGGGTAATGATGGTCACGTCAAATTTTTCTTCCAGCTTCACCAACGCCAGATGTCCCTCATTGGGCTCTGCTTTCAATGCTGCCTTACGCCGCTGGTTGTAAAAATCCAACACCAGCTCACGATTTTTACGCCATGCTTCAGGAGTAGCCACCTCTTCTATTCTGTAACCTTCCCACAACCCTCCTGCATCACGGAAGGTAGCCAATCCACTTTCCGCACTGATACCGGCCCCGGAAAGTACTACTAACTTTTTTTTCATCTCCATTGGTTGTTGTCTTTAAAACCAAAGGAGTAAAAAAGGAAGCATCTCAAACCTTCCTTCTTTACTCCTTACCTGTTATCAGTGATATACCGGAGAACCCAATCTTACTGATCAGCACAACCGGAATATTTTTATTTATTTCTTCTTTTTCTCTGCGGCTGCTTTGGCAGCAGTCGTTTTCGCCTTCACAGGCTTCGACTTGGCAGGGGTTGTTTTGGCTTTAGCGGAAGCGGCTTTTTTCACCGTTGCCTTTTTCTCTCCGGTAGCAAGTTTCTTCACCGCCGTTTTTTTAGCAGGCTCTTTCTTCGCAGCTGTTTTCTTGGCAAATCTTCCTTTCTTTTCAGGAGCATTTTCTGCAAGCTCCAGACATTCTTCCAGCGTGAGGGACTTCGGATCTTTTCCTTTCGGAATTTTTACATTTTTATTTCCAGCCACGATATAAGGGCCCCAACGACCATTCAGAACTTTTACATCGGCATTTTCCGGAAACTCTTTGATCAGTTTCTCTGCTTCTGCTTTCCGCTTCGCTTCAATAATCTCAACACAACGTTGTTCGGTCACCTGCAAAGGATCGTCCTCTTTGCTGATCGAGTAAAACTTCCCATCGTGCAGGATATAAGGGCCAAACCGTCCGATGGCGACTTTCATTACTTTCCCTTCGTATTCTCCTGCTTCTCTTGGAAGTTTGAACAATTCAAGTGCATCTTCGAGAGTGATCGACTCAATGAACTGCCCTTTACGAAGGCTGGCAAACTGTGGTTTTTTACCGGTCTCTTCATCCGCTTCTCCTACCTGTACGATTGGGCCGTAACGGCCAAGGCGGGCAATGATCTTCTCTCCGGTCTGCGGATGTACGCCCAGTTCTTTGGAACTCGACACCGCTGACCGTTCGATCTGCTCCGTACTGAGTACTGTTTTATGAAAAGGGTTATAAAACTCATCGAGCATTTTTTCCCATTTCTTCTTTCCTTCCGCTATTTCATCAAATTCCTTTTCCACGTTGGCAGTAAAAGAATAATCGGTGATCGTAGGGAAATACTGTACCAGGAAATCCGTCACGATCATGGCCAGGTCGGTCGGGAAAAGTTTGGATTTTTCCGCACCGGTGATCTCTGTGGTCGTAACCGTATTTATTTTATTGCTGGCTAAAATGATCTCTTTCAGCTTCCGTTCTTTTCCTTCACGGTTTTCTTTCTCTACATAACCTCTTTTCTGAATCGTGGAAATGGTCGGAGCATAGGTA
>CAYTGJ010000186.1:1688-7082 GCA_964437245.1 uncultured Chitinophagaceae bacterium | reverse complement strand
TCTACTTTTTTTTCAAAAAAATCGATTGCTTCCTGGAGCGATTCTACTCCGATGATATCTATATCGTTGACAATTGCTGCTTCTGCTTCGTTCTCCTTGGGCAGAATGAATCCTTTGAATTTTTGTTTGCGGGCTTCCAGGGCAATAGGGAGAGCTCCTTTGATGGGGCGGAGTGCTCCGTCCAGGGCAAGCTCGCCCATAATGACGTATCGGTCGAGATTTTCGGCCATTAACTGACCGGAGGAATAAAGTATCCCAAGGGCAATCGGAAGGTCATAGGCAGAGCCTTCTTTACGGATGTCGGCAGGAGCCAGGTTTACTACTACTTTTTGTCTTGGCATGCGATATCCCAGGTGTTTGATGGAGGCTTCCACCCTTTGTTCGCTTTCTTTTACAGCGCTGTCGGGCAGACCGACCATAAAAAATTTGGTTCCCTGATTGATGGTAACCTCGATAGTGACAATAAAAGCATTAACTCCCTGAACTGCGCTGCCAAAGGTCTTAGCTAGCATCAGTGTTTAGTTGTTTTTCTATCAAAAAAATTAAAATATGAATAATCTTAATATGCACTTCCTGGACTCTGTCTGCGTATCCATGGTGCGGTACGTTGATGTTTACATCGCAAAGCTCGGCCAGTTTACCACCATTTTTTCCGGTGAGACCGATCACTTTCATGCTTTTTTGCCGGGCCGCTTCTGCCGCCTTTACTACGTTTTCAGAGTTGCCGCTTGTGCTGATCGCCACCAGGATGTCTCCCTTGCTGCCAAAGCCTTTTACGTATCTTGAAAAAACATGATTGTATCCAAAATCATTGGCAGTGCAGGTCAAATAAGAGGGATCAGAAATGGCCATGGCAGGAATGGGATCGCGTTCTTCCCGGAATTTCCCGGCTAGCTCTTCTGCAAAGTGCATGGCATCACAGGCAGAACCTCCGTTTCCACAAGAAATGATTTTCCCTCCTTTTTTTATTGAGGCAACAATGGTTTTGGCGGCTTTTTCGATGTTCGCAATATTATCTTTTCCGGATAAAAATTTCTGAAGCACTTCTGCGGCTTCTGTGAGTTCCTGATATATAAGATTGCTTGTGTTCATCATCAAAAATACTTGTCAAATGTAGAGAATTTTTCGAATTAAACCATTTTGCGGGATAAATATCTTCCTTGTCTGGAAAACAAGCATATTGTCCTTTTTTGAAAAGGATCATTCCTGAAAAACTATTATGGTTTTTAGAAGTTAATTTGAGATAAGCCTCTTTTAATGTTGGTCTTTTACAATAAAAAAGATACGGATTCTCAGTGTTTAGTAATAATGAGGCATAAAAATAAGAAGGCCGATGTCTTACCAACACCGGCCTGTCCATTCACCTCAAATATATAAAATTATAAACCTTGTGGATGTTTGTAACTTCTACGGTTTGTTTTTTCAGGCTTTCCGAAATGATCTTTGAATTTTACATTTCTTTTTTCCTGGTTTTGTTGTTTATAGTTTCTGTTTATAGATTCTTTCTCAGCTTTTGTAAAAGAGTCTTTGAATTTATTTCCTTCTGAAGTTGGCATTTGATGTTTATAGTTGCCGTTAGGAGCCATATTCCGGTTACTTGTGGAATTTCTCTTCCCGTTGTTCTCATCTTGCAGAGAACCGGCAAACATACTTCCTGCCAATAATACCAATGCACTTACGAAAGTGACTTTTACAAATGACTTTTTCATAACGATTTTTGTTTAAGGTTAATTACTATTCTTACCTTAAAATTAGTCGCTTTAATAAGGAGATGGAATACGAAAAAATGCGTAAAATTTATCCTTTCTGAAACGTATATTTATCTACGTAAAATCACGTAGGCTATACCAATCCCTTTTCCAGGGCCAGTTTTACGAGTTCGGCAGTGTTGTGGACAGAAAGTTTTTTCATGAGATTGTTCCGGTGTGTATCAACGGTCCGGGAGCTTATAAAAAGCTTGTCAGCTATTTCTTTGGAGCTCAGTCCCTGGACAATTTCTTTCAGAATATCTGATTCCCGCTCGGTCAGCTTTTCCTGGAGCTGATCGGAGTCTGATTTACGGTGAAGTTCTTCCATAAGAATAGAAGAAACCTGCTGGTTAAAGTATTTTTGCCCGTTCATAACGAGTGCGATGGCCCGGTGGAGCTCTTCATAATCAATATTTTTGAGAAGGTAACCGTTGGCGCCTGAGCGGGCAGCTTTAATAATATATTCCGGCTCTTCGTGCATGGTCAGCAGGATAACCTTAGTGTCAGGGAGAATTTTTCGCAGTTCGGCGAGCGCATCAAACCCATTCAGGACCGGCATACTGATATCGGCCAGTACTACGTCCGGAATATGCTTACTGGCCAGTTCTACAAGCTGTTTCCCATTTTCCGCCTCTGCAATGATGTTGTATTCCGGATTTCTGGAAAGCATTGTTTTGATCCCATTTCTGATGAGAGCATGATCGTCGGCGATGATTATTTTTAATTCACTCATACTTAACTTATAATAATGGCAATAAAACCCTGATTTTAGTCCCTTTGGCATGAGAGGAGTTGATATCCACGGTACCTCCCAATATTTCAGCCCTTTCGGTGATGTTTTTATGTCCTTTGCCGTGATCGGAATTGTCAATATCAAAGCCTTTTCCATTGTCAGAGATCTCCATTTCAATGGAAGCAAATGATTTGGTGACGATGACAAGTGCTCTGGTAGCATCCGAGTGCTTTAGGATGTTGTTCAGGCACTCCTGGGCGATGCGGTAAAGACATACTCTTATGTCGAAATTCAGTACAATACTTTTGTTTTCCCGGTGGTAATCCAGCTCAATGGAAATTTTTCCGGGGATCGACATTTTAGAGCATAAGCTTTGAAGTGCTGATTCCAGGCCCAGGTCCAACAGGCCGGAGGGCATTGCGTTGTGGGATATTTTACGGATCTCGGAGATCGATTCATCGATCATTTTTTTTACTTCCGTTTTTTTGTCTGTCTCTATATCCAGTGTTTCAAACTGGAAGCGAATCGCTGTAAGCATCTGGCCTACACTGTCGTGAAGCTCGCGTGCAATCCGTTCCCGCTCTTTTTCCTCCCCTTCGATCACCGCGGCAGCACGCTGCCGGATAAGTGAGATCTCCTTTTCTTTCAGCTCTTTCAAGCTGTCCCGCATTTTCAGAAGAGCAATTCCAAGTACATCTTCAGAGCTTAAAGGACTGTATTCCGTTTCGTATTTCCCCGCTCCTATCTTAGAGGCAAAATCGGCGGTACGTGCAATATTTTCGGATAACTTCTGTACGGAGTAAATCATCTGATCGATCTCCATGAAATTTTCATCGTCGTGTACTACCAACGGTATAGTTCCTCGAGAAAGCGCATGGATGTGTTTTTCCAGCGAAAGAATAGGATCGGAGATACGGATGGAAAAGTACAGGCTTATGAGTACGATGACCAGCGATACCAATACCAGAATGGCCAGAATATAATTCCTGATAAGGTCTACCGGTTTCATCGCTTCCTGAAAGTCGATTTCGGAAATGATAACCCAATCAAGCCCGTTGGTCTGGATTCTTCTGTAAACGCTTAATACTTCAACACCTCTGTAATCTTTGATAATACCTTTCCCGTGGTTATGCTTATGAGCATCGGCCACGGCATCTGTGTTGACGATAATATTATCGGGATCCTGATGAATAAAAAAACGTGAACGGGTGATCATTTTAAGATCATGGTTGACCAGGTAGGATTCTCCGGATTCCCCCATGCCGGTACGCTCGAAGAGGATCTTCTCCATCATTTGCTGTATTTTTTGAGAAGGAGAGTCGGCATGCAGATTTTCCCAGAGGATCAATTCTTCTATCCTGTTTTTTTTCAGGATATTGATGGACGAAAGCTGATCAAAAGTTCTTTCTAACAGTGCGTTCTTGAATTGCTTGTAGATGAAAAAAGAAGCAATCATCACGGTAAGTACTCCTATCAGGAGGTAGGACAGTGTGAGTTTTTTGAAAATGCTTAATTTTTCGCTAACAGGCATCAGGCAATCGGGAAAGAATTCAAACAAATATACTAAATCTGCTGTAAAAATGACGGATGTCCCGAAGCCTCTCCGGATGATGCCTTGAAATCATCCGGAGAGGAAATATTATTTGGCGGCAGATACTTTTTTGCCTGTTTTTTTTGCCTGTGGTACTCCCGGCTGATCGTCTCCGATCACATAGCCAAAAGGTTTCAGATCAGGTACGCGGTCAAAGATTACTTTGAGGATTGCCGTAAGCGGAAGGGCGAGAAACATTCCTGCGATCCCCCATAAGGAACCTCCTATGATCACTACGATGATAGAGACAAGCGCATTTACCTGCACTTTGCTGGCTACAATTTTTGGCGTGATAATATTGTTGTCGATAAACTGCACAAGGAGATAGAGTGCCAATACCCAAAGGGCGAAAATTGGATCTTTTGTCGCAATCGCCATCAGCATGGGCATAGAGGTGGCAATGATCATTCCTATATAGGGAATCATATTCAGCAGGGCGCTCGTCACTCCAAACAGGATGGCATAGGGAATTCCCAGGATGAACAACCCGATGGTGTTGAGCGTCGCTA
Organism: uncultured Chitinophagaceae bacterium; assembly: GCA_964437245.1. Classification (GTDB taxonomy): domain Bacteria; phylum Bacteroidota; class Bacteroidia; order Cytophagales; family Cytophagaceae; genus JANYCO01. Next base: position 2,501 of record CAYTGJ010000186.1, on the reverse strand, counting down.
TAATGGCGGCTTGCATAAGTAGCCCAATAAGATAGCTCTGAACGAGGGATTTTGTTTGCTCCAGTACATCAGAAACGACTTTCTGTTTTCCGGTGGAAGACAACTGGTAAATAAATTCCATTAACAGTGATTTGTACAACAGGATCATGAAAATATAGACCGGTAGCAGGACGATCAGGGCAAGTGTACCCCCGACCGTCATAAAGGCAGAGCCTATGACAGGGGTGCTGTTGCTCATTAATTTTGTTTTGGTCTCGTTGATCCATGAATGAATGTTGGATTTACGGATATTCATATTGCTGGAAACCCAGTTGACCGTATCCTGAAGGATCTCATTGAAGCGTTGTTTGAACTGGGGAAAAGAATCGCTCAGCAGCGCCCCCTGTGAAATAATAAAGTAGGCCAGGGCCACGATGACAATCAAGGCAGTCAATACGGATAATCCTATGGCGAGGATCCGGTTCATTTTTTTCCTGGTCAGGTAATTGACCACCGGATTAAGGAGTATAGCGATAATGGTGGAAAATATGATCGGAACAATGATGTCTTTTCCCACATGAAGGATCGTGAAGAATGAAATGAGGCCTACGAGTATCATAGAGAATTTCGCATATACGGGCCATTTGTTGCTGGCTGTTTCCATAGTCATGAGGTTTTTAAAAAGGAATTATTTATATGGTATCAGGTCTTAAATTTAAGAAAATAATGGTTTTGCGAACAAAGATGAGTTGATTTTAAGACATGTCAATTACAGGATCTTTTAAAAAAATTACATTATTCACATACTAAACAATAAAGCAGGAATGTCACGCG
>CAYTGJ010000186.1:0-1678 GCA_964437245.1 uncultured Chitinophagaceae bacterium | reverse complement strand
AACGTTCCTGCCCGGGAAGAAGATGAACTCATGGTCAGAGGACATCTTAAAAAGAAAAAAGATGCGAATACTTACTTTACCGCTTCTTTTACGGAAATACTTAGTTCATCCAGTTGTTTTTCTGCAATAGTGGAAGGGGAATCGATCATGACATCCCGGCCGGCATTGTTTTTCGGGAAAGCAATAAAATCCCGGATAGAATCCGATCCGCCAAATAGTGAGCACAGACGATCGAACCCGAAAGCAAGACCACCATGTGGCGGAGCTCCGTATTCGAATGCTTCCATGATAAAGCCAAACTGATGTTTCGCTTCTTCGTCGCTGAATCCAAGTAAGCGGAACATCTGAGCCTGTAGTTCTTTATTAAAGATCCTGATAGAACCTCCTCCTACTTCTACACCGTTGATGACCATATCGTAGGCATTGGCTCTTACTTCGCCTGGACTGGTTTCGAGCAGGGAAATATCTTCCGGCTTCGGAGCCGTAAAAGGGTGATGCATGGCGAAGTATCTTTTTTCTTCTTCGTTCCATTCCAGTAAAGGAAAATCAACTACCCAGTGGGCAGAGTATTTATCTTTATCTCTTAAGCCCAGGCGGGTTCCCATTTCGAGGCGAAGTTCGTTGAGTTGCTTACGGGTGGCGTTTACCTCTCCGCTCAGGATCAGCATAAGATCACCTGGTTTTGCATTGAATTTAGCAGCCCATGTTTTCAGGTCATCCTGAGAATAAAATTTGTCTACGGAGGATTTCAGAGAGCCGTCGGCTTCATAGCGGACATACACCAGGCCTTTGGCCCCGATCTGCGGGCGTTTTACCCATTCGGTGAGTTCGTCGATTTGCTTCCGGGTATATCCGGCTGCCCCTTCGGCACATATTCCTGCTACCAGGGGAGCACTGTCAAATACATTGAATCCTTTGCCCTGAGCTACCTCATTCAGCTCTACAAATTTCATTTCAAAACGGATGTCTGGTTTGTCAGAACCGTAATACTTCATCGCATCAGCATAGGTCATGCGTGTAAGTGTAGGGAGGTCTATTTTTTTGACTGTTTTAAATAAATGTCTGACAAGCCCTTCAAACATATTCAGGATGTCTTCCTGCGAGATGAAAGACATCTCACAGTCGATCTGGGTAAATTCAGGCTGACGGTCAGCACGCAGATCTTCGTCACGGAAGCACTTTACAATTTGGTAATAACGGTCAAATCCGGAGACCATCAGCAACTGCTTAAAGGTTTGAGGAGATTGTGGTAGTGCATAAAATTCTCCCGGATTCATCCGGGAAGGAACTACAAAGTCACGGGCTCCTTCCGGAGTAGATTTGATCAGTACAGGAGTTTCTACTTCTATGAAATTTTGTCCGTCAAGATAATTCCGGGTCTCTTTTGCTACCCGGTGGCGAAGCTCCAGATTTTTTCTTACCACATCGCGGCGCAGGTCGAGATAGCGGTATTTCATGCGGAGTTCATCGCCTCCGTCCGTTTCATCTTCGATAATGAAAGGCGGAAGTTTAGCCGGATTCAGTACTTCTATTTCAACTACTTTTACTTCAATGTATCCGGTAGGAATCTTATCGTTTTTGGCAAGACGCTCTACTACTTTTCCGGTAGCTTTGATCACAAATTCCCGTCCCAGTTTTCGGGCGGTGCTTAGTGCTGCGGCATCGGTCTTCCCTTCTT
>CAYTGJ010000185.1:445-7256 GCA_964437245.1 uncultured Chitinophagaceae bacterium | reverse complement strand
CCGTGACCGGCACTACGGACATGCAGAATGGTGTGGCAAATTCTTTACCGTGATCGACACCGGCGGTTATGTACAAGGCTCTGATGACATCTTTGAGCAGCAAATCCGCGAACAGGTGGAGCTGGCCCTGGACGAGGCTTCGGTGATCTTGTTTGTGGTAGATGCCCATATCGGTTTGCATCACCTGGACGAAGAGTTTGCGAACAAGTTACGAAAAGCCAAAAAGCCTGTTTTCCTCGTACTTAACAAGGCCGACAACAACAATTATGCACAGATGGGAGGAGAGTTTTATGCACTCGGAATGGGCGATATCTATCCGATCTCTTCTCAAAGCGGCTCGGGTACTGGTGAATTGCTCGACGACGTTGTAAAACATTTTCCCGACGAAGGGGTTGAAAACCCGGACGAGGGAATCCCCCGCATCGCGATTCTGGGTAGGCCGAATGCCGGAAAATCCTCTTTTGTCAATACCCTGCTCGGTAAAACGAGGAGTATCGTCACCGATATTGCCGGGACCACCCGCGATGCCGTGGATGCCCGGTACAATACCTACGGAAAGGAATTTATCATCACCGATACGGCAGGACTCCGGAAAAAACCCAAAGTAACGGAAGACATTGAGTTTTACTCGGTGATGCGTGCCGTAAAAGCCCTGGAAAACGCCGACGTTTGTGTGGTGATGATCGATGCAGAGCGCGGACTGGAAGCGCAGGACATGCATATCATCGGAATGGCGGAAGAAAAAAGAAAAGGGATCGTGATCCTGGTAAACAAATGGGATCTGATTGAAAAAGACACCCTTACCGCCAAAAAATTTGAAGATGCCATCAAAGAAAAAATAGCTCCGCTTACCTATATTCCGATCCTCTTCATCTCTGTACACAATAAACAACGGATCTTCCAGGCCATTGAACTGATTGTACGGGTATACGAAAACATGCACCGGAAAATCGCTACCTCCGAGCTTAATGATAAAATGCTTCCGGAAATAGCCCACTATCCACCTCCTGCAGTAAAAGGCAAATATTTGAAAATTAAATACATCACTCAATTGCCAACCAATAGCGTGAGCTTTGCTTTCTTTTGTAATCTTCCCCAATACATCCGGGATTCGTACAAAAACTACCTGGAAAACAAGCTAAGACAACATTTTGACTTTGTGGGTGTTCCGGTAAATATCATTTGCAAGGCAAAATAAACCCGCTAGAATATCTCCTTTAAATAGTAATACTATTTAAGAAAGCGTCTTTGCAATGAGAGAGGCGGTAGGCCGAACGAAGAAGCAAACTGTCTGTTACGAAGGACAATGACGTATCATGATTGAATATTCATACTAAATTAAGGCATCTTCAGTTTTCCGGATATAATGTTAAGAGTACTTCAGGATACAGGATTCCGGAAGAATAATGGCCATCCGATCCGGAACAGAGCTGTTTGGGGTAGGAAGAACTCTCTAAGCGATTTCTAAACCCCTATAATTCTCCTGAATCTGGTATAGCAGGAATTGTTTTTGAGACAGGGACTTTTTATAGACGCTTTTCTCCTGTTATAATTTTCAACGGTAGGAACGAACCAATAGTTTTTTGTCCAATTTTCAGAAAACGGGAGGGTATTGGTAAAAATTACACTTTTTCAAGTTAATCCCTGGTATTTCAGGGTCCAAAAGCCTGATAATTTATACAAAAAATATTTTTGATGTTAAAAATATACCTATCTTTGCAATGCTAAAATCTAAATTTATATCTATTATGAAAAAATTATTCACTCTTGCAATGGTAGCAGGTGCATTCGCTCTGGTATCTTGTGGTTCTGCTTCTGAAACAGCTACTACTGTAACTGAAGAAGTAGCTGCTGCAGTTGATTCTGCCGCTGTAGTTGCTGACTCTACAGTAGCTGCTGGTATCGACACTGTTAAAGCTGCTGCTGACGAAGTTGTAAACGAGGTTAAGTAGTTTTCTGCTTAAACACATTTGAAAAAAATCCTGCCTCCGGTGGGATTTTTTTATTTTTATAACCCTTCTCTTCCTTTTAGCTGCACACGGATAATTTGAAATAACGGAAATATTTCCCCATTTTCGTTCAGATGAAAACTTCCGATAAAATAGTTACCAAAGAACAGGCTTCCAAAATGCTGGCCGACTGGCAAAAGCAGGGAAAAGTTGTTTTTACCAATGGGTGTTTTGATATCCTGCACCTTGGCCATGTGGACTACCTGGAAAAAGCGCAAAGCCTGGGACAAAAACTGATCGTGGGACTCAATACGGATGCCTCGGTTCAACGACTGAAAGGAAAAACAAGGCCTATTACCGACCAAACGTCGCGGGCACGTGTCATGGCTTCCCTTTCTTTTGTGGATGCTGTCATTTTGTTCGATGAAGACACCCCTCTGGAGCTTATCAGCTACCTAAAACCTGACATTTTGGTAAAAGGCAACGACTATACGGTCGAAACGATCGTTGGCGCAGATGTTGTTATACAAAACGGAGGAAAGGTAGAAACTGTTCCACTGGTGAACGGTTACTCTACCTCCAATGTTATAGAAAAAATAAAACAATTAACGTAATAGACACTATGATCTTTCTGGTTCTTTCATTTGCCATGATGCTGTTCGGAATGTTCGTAAGCTACAGGCTAAAAAGCAAGTTTCAACAATACTCCCAGACACCTCTGGCCTCCAACCTGAGCGGTGCCGAGATCGCACAGAAAATGCTCCGGGATTACAACATCTTTGATGTACAGGTGATCTCTACTGAAGGGATGCTTACTGACCATTACAACCCGGCGAATAAAACCGTAAACCTCAGCCATGATGTTTACTACGGAAGAAATGCTGCCGCTGCTGCCGTTGCTGCTCACGAATGCGGACACGCTGTACAGCACGCCACGGCTTACAGCATGCTTCAGCTACGATCTAAAATGGTTCCGGCACAAATCACCAGTGCAAAAATCCTGACTTTCCTGAACATGATCTTTATGTTTGGAGGTTTTTTCCTATTCAACGGAGGTGGTGGCGGTGCGATCATCCCTCTTTTATACGCCATGATCGCGTGCAACCTGGTCATCACAGCTTTTGCGATGGTCACTCTTCCTGTGGAATTTGATGCCAGCAAAAGAGCGCTGGCCTGGATCAGCGACAAAGGAGTGGTAGTAGGCAGAGAATACGAAATGTCGAAAGACGCTCTTAAATGGGCAGCTCTTACCTACGTAGTAGCTGCGCTGGGAGCACTGGCCAACTTGCTGCACCTGATCTCCCTGCTCTTAAGCAGAAGAGACTAACAACAATCGGAACTTCTCCGCAAAAATCACAAAGGCTGCTGTAACAGGCAGCCTTTTGTTTTGATTACACAAGCACACTCTCCCCTCCAGCAAAGGCAAAACGTACTATTACGCTGCAAAATAATGGTATATTCCTTCCTCCCCGCAGATCAGGAATTATAAGGATTGGCTCAAGTATTAATACCCATTTTTTACTAATAGGGTCTTTTTTCGGTATTTGAACTATTCTTTGTCAAGAGACTTTTCCATCCTCAAATTACGGATACCATTGGCTTTTTAATAACCAAAACAGAGGCATCAAATTGTACTTGAACCAGAAGAGGCTTTGCCTTTCAAAAACCTTCCGGGAAACCTCAACCTCAACCTATCACTGACCTCAGCGTATCTATCCTTAAAGAACGAAACTTAAAAACAGCTTCTTTTCATCATGAATTTTAAGATCATCCTATTGTCCAAACTTCCGGCCGCATTCTTTCTGATGCTGGCAACAGGTATGATGGCAGAGGCCCGGACAGTGCAGGCTCCGGAAAAAGTACCGTTGACTTCCGCAGCAAAAAAATGCACGGAAACGATCATCGAAATAGCCGGAAACTTTATGAAAGAAGAGATGATCCTGAAGATGAACATAAATCAACATTCTCTGATTTCTGTCCTGGATAAAACCATTGAAGCACTGCAAAAACGGGCAGAATACCAACATTCGAAAAGTCCTTAACCCTCAGATAAATATTTAAAGCAAGAGTAGTTTAGTAATGGTGTATTTTTTTAGTTTTCCCATTGGTGTAGTTAACAATGGGAAATTTTTTTTGTATTCATTTTACCGGTATATCCTTACCTTTGACAAAAACTTATTGAAATGGTAAAAATTTACGGGATCAAGAATTGTGATACGATGAAAAAAGCCTTTACCTGGCTGGATAATCACCATATTGATTATACTTTTCATGATTATAAAAAAGAAGGCATTGATGCCGAAACCATCCGTCTGTGGATGAAAAAAATTCCGCTCGACAAACTGATCAATACCAAAGGTCCTACGTTCCGGAAACTTTCAGACCAGGAAAAAGAAGAAGCAAAAAAACCCTCTTCTGCGATTGCTTTGATGATCAAAAATACTTCCATGATCAAACGGCCGCTGGTAGTAGTGGGAAAAGAGGAATACCTGCTTGGCTTCAACGAAGCCGAATGGAAAAACCGGTTTTGACCAGCACTCTTATTTACTGATTCCTTTCCAGAAAACCTCAAAAGCCTGCTCGGCTATTTTCTGTCTGTTCTTTTTACTCTTGAGGGTGGCACAGTGGTTCACCGTAGCGATCCACAACCCGTCAAAAATAGAAAAGAACAGAGGCAGGCTCATTTTCCCAATGGCTCCTTCCCTGATGGCGGCCCGGATAAATTTCTCCGCAAAATCTGCCGAAGAAGCCGCTTCTTTTCGTGTAACAGTCGAAATATAAGGAGAAGCGGCAAACATATGCGTAAACCGGAAAGCATTCTGATTTTGAAGCGCCCATTCATTGGCCCTCATCCATATATGACGGACCCGGCTCCGGGGTGTTTTCTGCCGTTGAAGCCCTTCCTGCAAAAATTCTGACATCTCCTTTTTTGACTCGATGTACAATGTATTGATCAGGCTTTCCTTGCTGGGAAAATACAAAAACAATGTTCCCGTGGCTACGTCCGCCTCTTTGGATATAGAAGCCGTAGAGGTATTCTGAAACCCATGTTCACAAAACAGTTTCAGGGCCGCTTTCATAATTTGTGTTCTCTTTTCTGACATAGCTCCGTGAATTAGAAGTTCCACCATTCCGTAACCGGCTTGGTATTTTCAATATTTACTGGTTCTCCGATCAAGGGGGTTACTACTTTCTGTCTCTTTTCACGGGCTGTTTTAATCACTCTCTGAATAGGTTCATTCCAATCATGGTTGGCCAGCACAAATTTCCCCCAATGGACAGGCATTAATATTTCTGCTTTCAGATCCTGTGCTGCTGTGACGGTTTCTTCCGGCAGCATGTGGATATGCGGCCAGTCTTTTCCATACTGGCCCGCCTCCAGCAATGCAATCTGAAAAGGACCATACTGCTGACCTATTTTCTTAAAATGGGTATCGTAACCCGAATCTCCTCCGAGAAAGAGCGAGTACCCATGCAGCTGGAGTACATAAGAGGTCCAGAGTGTTTTACCTCTTTCAAATTTCCTTCCCGAAAAATGACGTGCCGGGGTAGCAATGAATTTCACTTGCTCACGAACCTGCTTTTCCTCCCACCAGTCCAGCTCTATGATCTTTTCGGGAGCAACGCCCCACCGTTCCAGGTGTTCTCCGACACCGAGCGGTACCACATACAAGCCGGTAGTAGATTTAAGGTCCGAAATGGTTTTGTAATCCAGGTGATCATAATGATCATGGGAGATGACCATGATATCTATGAAAGGAAAATGCTCCGGCTTATAGACGTCCGCTCCGTCAAAAGCCTTTCCGAAAAAAGACACGGGAGAAGCGTTTCCGCTGAAAACCGGATCTACCAGGATCGAGAGTTCTTTAGACCTGATCAGGTAGGAAGAATGACCAAACCAGACAAGTGTAGGGCTGTCGGCTACGATGGTTTTCAAATCTGTCTGAACAGCAGGCACTTTGCCCGAAGGAGCGACAGAAGCAGACCTGTTAAAAAACTCTTTCAGCATCTTAATATACGATGCGTCTTTCAACATTACCTCTGTAGGACTCAGGTTTCGAAATGCACCTTCCCGGTAATTGGGTGAGCGCTCTATCCTTTGTAAACGCTGGCCTGTAGGATTTCTACCAAACGTTTTTTGTTGCATAAATAAAAATATTCCGATGGAAAAAATCAGAATAACAGCGAAGAAAATTATCATAGTTTTTTTGATTTTCATATTAGAGTGACTAATCAGTCAGTAAAGATAAGACGAAATTTCCGGCTTACAAATTTTGGGGCGATTTTCGCAAAAACGGCCTTTTAAAAGATCCTTTTCACATGCGGAAGATCACAGATTCCGGAATTGCCAAAATCGGGTTTTTCTGGATTTTAAGAAATCGTTTTTCCATGTAGATGAGTTTTACCGGTGAGGCTCCCGGCAAACGAAAACATCCCGATCCCAATAATTGGATAAAAAACCGGCGCAGCACAAAACCACCGGCCGGTAATTTCGTTTTTTCAATTTCCGGAAAATGGACCAAAAACGATTTCGGATCCGGATGGGTGAGCGGTCAAAATCCGGCGATCCAAAACCACCGCCGGCCAGCAATTTTCCGCTACCGGACAGAGTCGTGCAGAAGTCGGAAAACCGACCGAAAAAGGAAAACGATCCGGATGAATTTTTTAGGGGAAGAAAGCTACTTTAGACTGTTTCGGATGGGTTGGCCAATTGTTTTGCCTTTTTTATCTAAAATCCGGTATCGGACATTTTGTATCTTGAAAGAATCTTAAAATTAATCCCGAACGATCAAGTTATTTTTTTAACTGCTGTTCGTATACCGCAATCCATTCCCGGGGAGTTATTTTAGAGGCAAGCATTC
>CAYTGJ010000185.1:0-435 GCA_964437245.1 uncultured Chitinophagaceae bacterium | reverse complement strand
CAGTTGAAAAGGGATCTGATCGGGTTTTTTAAACCGGATGCAACTTTTGCCCATATCCAAACGGGTTTTGCTGACTCTCTCATACTCTTCTGTAAACCAGTTTAGCAGCTCTTTATCTGCATATAATCCCATATGGTATACTGCAATATGGCTTTTTTGCGAAGCAATGCTAAGAAACGGCAAGGGCTGAAGAGGATCGGCATGATATCCCTTGGGATAAAGAGCATGAGGTACTACATACCCCAGCATTCCATACTGAAAAGTCTCTTCAAAACCCTTTGGCAAGTTTTGAAGAACGACCTTCCGGAGATTTTCCACTGCAGCCTTCCGGTCTTCGGGAAGACTTTGAAGATACTCCCTGACAGAAAGAGGTTTAGAAGACATAATAAAGTCTATTACACTGCCCCCGGGTATAAAATTTCGGGTCAGGCAGGT
>CAYTGJ010000184.1:0-7383 GCA_964437245.1 uncultured Chitinophagaceae bacterium | reverse complement strand
GACATGAAGTATGCGGCAAGCATATAAGCCATACCCCAACGCTTCTTCCCGCAACAATTCCGCCTCATAAGGAGGCAGCAGTACTACCAGCCGGCCGGAATCATGAAGCAGCTTCTGCACCGCTTCCAAAAGCTCTGTTGCAGGCAACGCCACACTGTGGTACGCTACGTTGACATTTTCCTTTTCCGACTTTAAATAATTACTATAAAAAGGAGGATTCGTCACAATCAGCTCATATTGATCCCCGCACCCTTCCGCATAATCTTGTATCGAATCATGGTGTACTCTGATCCGTTCTTTCCAGGGAGAATTGGTTACATTTTCATACGCCTGTCCGGCAGCTTCCTCATTGATCTCCACTGCATCAAACTGCGCCCCCGAACGCTGAGCCAGCATCAGCGTCAGCAACCCTGTTCCCGTTCCTATATCCAGGATACGGGTCGCCGTACCCGGATCGATCCAGGCTCCGAAAATACAGGAATCCGTACACACCTTCATGGCAGCATTTTCCTGCTCTATCCTGAATTGTTTAAACTGAAAATATTGATTTCCCAAAATACGATATATTAAATACTCTTAATCCCTGCAAATATAAGCATCTATCTGCGTTATTTAAATTAGATAAATCCTGTTAAAAAGCCTACTTTTGTAACGAATGTCGAAAGGAATCTCATATCATTTTCCAGTGCCGGACACACTTGTATCGCTTCCCCAGAAAAGATTTCCCTCCCGTTGTACCGCGACAGGCATTTCCTTCATTTTCTTTCTTCTCTATTCTACGGGTATTTTGGCTCAATCCCGCGAAGAGACCAGGCGGGATCACAATCCGAACACAGGAAATATCCGGCACGATACGATCCGGACCTCGTACGTTATTTTGAAAGAGATCGTCATAGAAGGGAATAATATTACCAAAGAAAAAATCGTATTACGGGAGATCGGGTACGAACCCGGCGATACGATTCCTTCCAACCTGCTCGACAAACAGTTGATATGGATCAAAAACAGGATCTTCAACACGACCCTGTTCCTGCGGGTAGATTTGAATCTCTCCGGTCCCGACAGTCTCTACAAGACCCTCTACATAGAGCTACGCGAACGATTCTACCTGAACATCCTTCCTACCGGAGGCCTTGCAGACCGGAACTTCAACGAGTGGTGGCAGGAACGGAACCGGGACCTGAGCAGAATTTATTTTGGGTTTAACCTCAAAATCAAAAATCTCTTCGGACTCAATCATACCCTGAAACTGGTCACCAATATAGGGTTCAACAAAAAACTTGAAACGATCTATACCATTCCTTATCTGAATAAACGACTGCGGACGGGGCTTACCATCAATTCACTTCTCATCTACAACCGCCAGGTAGCGTTCCGCACGTATGAACACAAGCTGGACTATCTTGAAAACCTCGATTTCGGGAGAAGGCGCTACCGGCTGGAAATGCTCTTTACCCATCGCAAAAAATTTTACATCCAGCACCAATTAGGTCCCTACTTTCAACACACTTCCATCTCCGACACCATCGCACTGCTCAATCCCAATTACTTTCTGAACGGAGCCAATTACCAAACGGCGTTCGGGCTGCGTTATCTCTATACGCTCGATAAATGTGACTTCATCAATTACCCGTTGAAAGGCTACCTGCTGAAAGTAGAAGCCGACTTCCAGCATCTCATCTCTCGGACCAATCTGAATGTAGCCGGCCTCCGCACCGAATACATGCATTTTTTCCCTTTGTCTAAAAAATTCTACTATGCTACCGGTTTCAGGGGTAAGATCTCTGCCCCCTATCATCAACCCTATTTCAGCCAGCGCGGACTGGGGTACAACAACGAGATCATCAGTGGATACGAATTGTATGTAGTAGATGGCCAAGCTTATGGCTTGATCAAGAACAATCTGAAATACAGGATCTTTTCTATGAAACCTACCATAAAATGGATCCCGTTCCGGAATTTCCGGACCGTTCCCTTGAGTGTTTATTTCAAAATTTATTCCGATGCCGGCTATGTAGTGGACAACACCTACAACCCGTTCAATAATTTCCTTGCCAACCGGCTGTTGATAGGAGGCGGAGCCGGAATCGATATCGTAACCTACTACGATCTTGTGGGAAGGATAGAATATTCGATCAACCAACTGGGGCAAACAGGGATTTTTCTTCACCTGAAAGCCGGCCTGTAATCGTATATCAGAAGGTTTTAAAACCTTCTGATATACGATTTTCCTACCTCAACATGTTTTAGTATCTTTACTCCAATATATAAATTAAGATGTCTTCAAAAATTGATATTTCACTGGTGATTCCCTTATACAATGAGGACGAATCATTGAAAGAGCTGACCGATTGGATCACTTTGGTGATGAACAAGAATAATTTTTCGTATGAAGTACTCCTCATTGACGACGGTAGTAAAGACCGGTCATGGGAAGTCATTCAACAACTTTCCTCGGAAAATAAAAATATTAAAGGCATCCGTTTCAACCGGAATTATGGGAAATCCGCTGCCCTGCACACCGGCTTCCAGGCCTCCCGCGGCGATGTGGTGATCACGATGGACGCCGACCTTCAGGACAGTCCCGACGAGATCCCCGAACTGTACAGGATGATCAAAGAAGAAAAATTTGACCTTGTGTCCGGATGGAAAAAGAAAAGACACGATCCGATCAGCAAAACCATTCCTACCAAGCTCTTCAACTGGGCTACCCGTAAAATGTCCGGCATCCATCTGCACGATTTCAACTGCGGACTAAAAGCCTACCATTACAAAGTCGTAAAACATATTGAAGTGTACGGCGAAATGCACCGCTACATTCCCTTCATTGCAAAGTGGCATGGTTTTACCAAAATAGGAGAAAAAGTAGTAGAACACCGTGCACGGAAATACGGAGTCACCAAGTTTGGCCTCGAACGCTTCGTAAACGGCTTCCTTGATCTTCTTTCCATCACGTTTGTACAAAAATATAAAAAGAGACCGATGCATCTGTTTGGCAGCCTTGGCAGCCTCTGCTTCCTGATCGGGTTCATGTTTATTTCCTATCTGCTAATCGACAAAGCTTATCAGACCTGGTGGCTCAATGGCTCTATACGCCGAGACGTTACCGAGCAGACCGTCTTTTATCTAGCCCTGGCCACGATTATCATAGGAGTTCAGTTATTTATGGCCGGCTTCCTGGGAGAAATGATGGTGATCAACTCCGATAAAAAGACCGATTACCTCGTTTCCGAAAAAACCAATGCGGAATCCTAGCCAATGCAGTTTTCAATCATCATTCCTGTGTACAACCGGCCCGATGAGGTCAGAGAACTGCTGGAAAGTCTCACCGTACAGACCTGCAAGGATTTTGAAGTAGTGATCGTAGAAGACGGGTCTTCTGTCAAGTGCGAAGACATTGCTATTTCTTTTCAAGCACAACTATCGCTCTCCTACCATTACAAAAAAAATGAAGGCCGGTCCATTGCCCGTAACTACGGTATCGCAAGAGCCTCCGGCGATTACTTCATCATTTTTGATTCCGACTGTATCATCCCCGAAAATTATCTTTCCATCGTTTCACATTTTCTGAAAGAAAATAAGGTAGACTGTTTCGGAGGGCCTGATGCGGCCCATCCATCCTTTACACCTGTTCAAAAAGCGATCAGTTATTCCATGACCTCCTTCTTCACCACGGGAGGATTAAGAGGCAGCGGAAAAAAGATCACCAAATTTTATCCCCGGAGCTTTAACATGGGCTTCAACCGGAAAGTAATGGAAGCCACCGGCGGCTTCCCTGATATTCCCCTGGCAGAAGACATTGAGCTCAGCTTCCGGATCGAGAAAGCAGGATTGACCATTGCCCTGATCGAACAGGCATTTGTTTATCATAAAAGACGTACCAGTTTCAAACAATTTTTCCGCCAGGTAAACCGCTTCGGGATCGGCCGGATCGACCTTTATAAAAAATATCCCGCCACCCTCAAGCTTACTCATTTCATTCCTGCATTGTTTGTGGGCTTTACCATCAGTTCGGTGCTTGCCGCATTCTTCTGCCCCTGGCTCCTGCTACCTTTGCTCTCCTACCTGTTGCTCATCGGGGCAGACGCCAGTATCAAAAACAAAAGTCTGTACATCGGTCTGCTGTCCATCTGGTCAGCACTGGTACAAATGTTTGGCTACGGCACAGGCTTTATCAAAGCATTTATCAAAAGGGTGTTGCTGAAGCAAGAAGAATTTGGACGCTACTAACCCGCCATTGATCCGGATCATGACTATACAACAAAACGTTTCCCTCAAATCACTCAATACCTTTGGCATAGAAGCCAGTGCAAAATACTTTGCAACATTTGACAATACGGATGCGCTCCGGAAAATCCTTACTGCTCCTGACTACCAGAATGAGAAACTGCTGATCCTCGGAGGAGGCAGCAACCTGCTGTTTACTTCCGATAATTTCGACGGACTCGTACTGCAAAATAAGATCAAGGGAATTGAGGTCGTACACGAAGATCAGGAAACCGTTACGGTAAAGGCCGGAGCCGGAGAGATCTGGCACGAACTCGTACTCTATACCATTGCCCATGACTGGGGAGGACTTGAGAACCTCTCCCTGATCCCGGGTACCGTAGGAGCGGCTCCTATGCAAAATATCGGAGCCTACGGAGTAGAGATCAAAGATGTTTTTTTCGAACTGGAAGCTTATGAAATAGCCACCGGTACGGTACAGAAATTTTCCGGAGAAGAATGCCGCTTCGGATACCGGAGCAGTATCTTCAAACAGGAAGCAAAAGGGCACTATATCATTCTGTCTGTTTCCTTCCGGCTCAGCAAAAAACCGGAATTCAACATTTCTTACGGAGCTATTTCCGATACACTCAAAGAAATGGGCATCACCACCCTTTCTGTCAAAGCCATCAGCGATGCTGTGATCAGTATCCGCCGGAGCAAACTTCCCGATCCGAAAGAAATCGGCAATGCCGGACGCTTTTTCAAAAATCCGGAAATCCCTCTCCATTTGTTTGAGCGTATCCAAACAATGTATCCGGCTATTCCCTCCTATCCTACCAGTCCGGGGAAAACCAAAGTGCCTGCAGGATGGCTCATCGAGCAATGCGGCTGGAAAGGCAAAACCATCGGCCATGTAGGAGTCCATAAAAATCAGGCCCTGGTACTTGTCAATTACGGCCAGGCAAAAGGCTCCGAACTAAAAAAACTTGCTTCGGATATTCAAGAATCGGTTTACCGGAAATTTGAGATCAAACTGGAAGCAGAAGTAAATTTCATTTAAGAGCACACTGGAGAGCGTTGAAAAGATGCCAGATCCGGGATTGCCAAAAATGAGATACAGGTAACTGACGATCTCTTCCGGAGCAGATCTGTTTGGTGAAAAGATACGACTATTCTGTAGCTATTTCGTGAATTCCTGGCTCTTTCTTGTATCGGGTATCTGGCATCTTGAAATAAGCAAAACATTTAACCGGGATATTCTGAAAATTTCAATCCAAAAACGACTGTACATCCTCCCTCCATTCTTCGGAATATTTGATTAAATAATTTTCATGTCCTGCCAAAGGATACATTTTTAAGACCTTCTGCCCGGGGATATTTTCATAAATAGCCTCGGTCTCCCGTTGTGAAACCTTCTGATCTTTTCGTCCATAGAGCAACAGGACAGGACAATGGATCTTTTCAGCATACCGGACAGGATTATGAGCAAAAGCATTGAACCCATTCTGCACTCCTCCCCAGAAAACCAACAGATGCGCCATAGGGAAATCCGGTATATTCAGAAGCGCAAAACGAGCCTTTACCGTCTCCAGCATCGTTCCGAAAGGACATTCCAGGATCACGGAAGAAACAGGAAGTGCATGATCGTGCAGCGCTTTCATAATGGCAACCGCACCCATTGAAGTTCCAAAAAGAATAATCTTCTGCTCCCCTTCCGAAACGAGGTATTCATATACCGTCTTTACCTGCTCCGCTTCCTTGTACCCGATCGTTGTCTGATTTCCTTCGGATCCGCCACTGCCCATAAAATCCACCAGCAGCACATCATAGCCCAGCTCCCGGAACACCACTGCCTTGTCCAGCATCGACGATTTTTCTCCTCCATATCCGTGAAACAATGCCACCGTCCCTTTGGCCTGCTCTGTTCTGATCCGCCAACATTCTATTCCCTTATTGCTCTGCAGCCGGAAAGATTCATACTCTCCTTCAGGTGCACGATGCCCCATCGGACGAGGATTGCGGACACCTGAAACCGCCAGACCGATTTTTTGCCAGATCGAAAAAGAAGTACTTTCCGGAGTCCGCACTCCTCCCTCAGGATCAAAATGGGTAAATTTATACGCATGTAGAAAAGCGATCACATTGATTAGCAGGAGCAGACACACGATGCCCACCGTTATTTTTTTCCTCATCTTCAGGTAAGTAAAAGCAGCTAAGATTCAGAGACGTTAACGAAGAACGGAACGGTTTGGTATATTTTCTACCTAACGGGTATCTTGAATCCGGAATCCTGCATCTAAGACCTCACATCTTACTATTGAACCGGCTTATCGTTCGTAGGTTCGTATTTCTCCACCTCTACCCCAAAGCGTCTCAAAAAATCCACTCCTTCGTCGGTAGTCAGTCCCTTATACTCCGCATACGACTTAAGATAAATAACTTTGGTGACCTTGGCACTGTACAACAACCGGGCACAGGCAAGGCAAGGAGATAGCGTAATGTAAAGGGTTGAGCCCTCGATCTTCATTCCATTGTTCAAAGCATAGATGATCGCATTTTGTTCCGCATGCAACGCCAGCGAACAGCTTCCTTTCGAATCGGTAGAGCAGCCTTTTTCCGGCCATTCTTCGTCACAATTATGAGTATCAGCCGGAGGTCCGTTGTAGCCGATCGAAATTATTCTTGTATCCTTGGTCAGCACAGCTCCTACCTGCGCTTTTATACAATGCGAACGTTTGGCCAGGTTTTGTGCCAGTTCCATAAAAATGTCTTTGAACTCAGGTTTTTCCATCTTAAATATAGATCGTTTAGAAACAGCTCCCAAAGAAAGTCAGGTCCCCCGGGGAAACGAATCTGCAAATTTACTAATTTTACCGATATGCAAACCGGACGTTACCGACATTATAAAGGAAATTACTATATCGTACTGGGAACAGTATGTCACAGCGAAACAGAAGAAGAACTCGTACTGTATAGATCCGAAAAATCGGAGCAGCTTTGGGTGCGTCCCCGAAAAATGTTTGAAGAAACCCTGGAAATCAACGGAGAAGAAGTACTACGCTTCAAATGGACCGGTCCTTCCCCGCTCTAAGTCTCCTGCTTTCCCTATAATCTCGTAAGGTACATTCCCCTTTTTTCCGTACCTTTGCGGATATGTTATCCATCAATAATCTT
>CAYTGJ010000183.1:4052-7488 GCA_964437245.1 uncultured Chitinophagaceae bacterium | reverse complement strand
CGTGCAAACCGCTACGAAGGGTTTACCAAGGCCGGTTATGTGTGGCAGAATAAACCCTACCGGAGCATCGGAATTATTGCCGACGGTTTGCAGCACGAATCTGATCAGTATTTCGGACTTACTTCCTACAAAGGACTTCAGCAGTCTCTTTATACCAACCTGATCTATCAGTCTATTATCAAAACCACGGCTCATAAGATCCGGATGGGGACCAGCTATTTGTACGATAAGTACGATGAGCAATTGAACAATACGAAGTATCAACGGACAGAATCCGTACCCGGTGTGTTCTCTGAATATACCTACAGTCATAAAGAACGTTTGAATATCATTGCGGGGGCGCGTGTCGATTACAACAGCCTTTTCGGATGGTTCTTCACCCCGAGGCTTCATGGTAAATATCTTTTTACAGAGAATACCACTCTTCGGATAGGAGCCGGAAGAGGGCAGCGGACGGCCAATGTGCTGGCAGAAAACACCGCTTACCTGGCCAGCTCGAGGCAATTTCTGATCCTCCCTTCGGCAAATGGGAAAGCCTATGGATTGAATCCGGAAATCGCCTGGAACTATGGATTGAACTTACTGCACGAGTTTAAAATCAATAAACAGCCGGCCAGCATCAGCCTGGATTATTACCGTACCGATTTTCAGAATCAGGTGGTGGCAGACCTTGACCTGGATCCGCAGACGGTGGTCCTGGAAAATCTGAAAGGAAAATCGTACTCCAACAGTGTACAGGTAGAATTGAACTATGAGCCGGTGAAAAGGTTTGAAACGAGAGTGGCATATCGTTTTTACGATGTAAAAACCACCTACCACGGTGTTTTGCTGGAGCGTTACCTGATTTCCCGGCATCGTGGCTTTGTCAACCTGGGGTATGCAACCAAAAACAAATGGACCTTCGATTACACGGTAAGCTGGAATGGTCCGAAAAGAATTCCGGAGACTTCCACCAATCCGGAACCGTATAAAAAAGCGTCCTATTCTCCGGCCTTTATTACGATGAATGCACAGGTGTCCAAAAAAATCGGAAAATACTTTGATGCCTACCTGGGAGTAGAAAACCTGACGAATTTTGTACAGAAAGACCTGATTGTGGCAGCCGATGCCCCTTTCGGACCATATTTTGACAGTGCGCTGGTATGGGGGCCTGTATTGGGCCGGATGTACTACGTGGGATTCAGGATGAAAATCAACTAAGAACTCCGGAGGGAGTAAAGAAGAGGACTCTGAAATGTAAAATTCTGATAGTGAAGGGGCGTTTGCAAAAAGGCCATCCAAGGTTGGGTAAGTTATCCGTTTTGGCGGATAATTTTCAGCCAAAACCTTTGGAAACCTCCTGTTTTAAAGGTAAACTTGTAGTAAGTAGAAAAGGTGTTCTCGCTACATGATTACCAAAAACGACAGGGTTTCAGAAATTATCAATCAGAACAAATCTCTTTCGTCCGTACTGGAACGATTTGGGATCGGGGAGAGGGATTATGATAAGACCATTGAGCAGGCAGGAAAGGAGCTTAATACAGATCCTGATTTTGTGGTGGAGATCATCAAGGCTTTCGACCAGGAAAACCGTCCGGACAAGAAGGTGTTGATGAAGTTCCCATTAGAGACTATCCTGGACTATCTTAAAAAGACCCATCACTACTATCTGGATAAAAAAATTCCTGAGATAGAGCTTTCGCTTCACGATTTTATTCGCCGTTATCAAAAGAGTAATTCGGTGATTTATGCACTTGGAAATCTTTTCCTGGACTATAAGAAAAAGCTTACCGATCATATCAAAAGTGAAGAAGAAGAATTATTCCCCTATATCGAATTCCTGATCGCCCAGTTCAAAGGCGACTTCTCCTATCAGGAAGCCAAAAGAAGGATTGGCCGTTTTTCGATCAGTCATTTTGAGGCTTCCCACAACAACGTAGAGGAAGACATTGAAAAAACACGCGATACCATTGTCCGTTATTCTCCTGAGGAGAATTATGCGATGTCGTACAGAATCTTTTTAAATCAACTGGAGCTTTTTGAAGAAGATCTGCACCGGCATTCTATTATAGAAGATGAGGTGTTGGTCCCTAAAGCCGAGCAATTGGAGCAGATTCTGAAAGGCAGGGTGGATATGGAAGCCAGTTATCATTCCCGTTAAAATTAATCCGGGACAGTCTAAAATGTAAACTATAGTTTGTGAAAAACGGATATCCTTCTTCCCGGGAAGAAGGATATCCGTTTTTATGTTTGCGGGAGATTGACGAATCGTCTATATTGGGTAGATCTTAATGAATTGAAACCAGTTTTATTCTATTGAACATTTTGGAGTTATGGTAGTAGTCCCTGTGATCGTCAGCCTTATTTTTGCTGTTTTAGTAGCTTTTGCCGGAGTGAAAAGGAGGATCGGCTTCTGGAAAGGCTTGTTCTGGTGTATAGTCTTAACACCCTTTATAGGCTTGTTTATCATTATGAATTCAGGCCGCCTGGATGCCAGAGGGTGCCGGCATTGCGGAAACACCTATAACGAAGCCGAATTTTGCGGTATTTGCAAAAAAAATGAAGCCGGGTTTACCAGGTCCGAATTGGCAAACAAGGTTTCGGAATAATCAACCTGGGAGACCTGATTTCTGTTTTATTCCCTTTTTTCGTTCTCCCTTTCAAAATTGATATTTTAGTGCCACAAAAAATTATAAAACCCTATTTTTGTTTTAAATAAGCGATATTTTGCGCTATAGGAAAATATTTTCAGAAGGTGTTTTTTCTTATAATTCTACAATTTTTAGACGTATTATTTATACATCCTGACTTATTCTTGTATGTTGAGGACATGTGTTTTACGAACCATGAAGAACTGTATGAAAAAAATATTTTTATTGATCCTCCTGAACATTGTTTGTATATCAATAGGTAGTGCTCAGACCGTTTGGGTGCGTTATAACCAGGCTGGTTATGAACCTTGCCGGAGTAAAAGAGTGATCATTATGTCCAATACAAACATTTCCGGAACGGCCTGGACTATTCAGAACGTTTCCAATACCACTGTTTTATCGGGTACATTAGGGACCAGTGTAAGCGGAACTTCGGCCCATATGCCCAAGGGGTTTAATTATGTAGTGGACTTTTCTTCCCTCACTACGCTGGGGAATTATACGTTCAATATAACCGGAGCTAGCAGTCCGACGCTTAAAATTCTGGCGAATCCATACGAGCAATATGCCGATCAGGTGCTGAGGTATTTTAAAGTTCACCGGAGTGGCACAGCCGACTGCCTGGATCATGGTCTTTCTCATACCGGAGATGCTTCCTGTAAAATATACCGTAGAAACGGGACCAATAACGGGAGCTGGTCTCTCGACAATGCCGCTGCTTCGGTAGATATGCAGGGTGGCTGGTACGATGCGGGAGATTATATAAAATTCACCCTTACCTGTGCTTATACTGCTTACAATCTCCT
>CAYTGJ010000183.1:0-4042 GCA_964437245.1 uncultured Chitinophagaceae bacterium | reverse complement strand
CAATCTCCTGAGGGCCTATGAATTGAATCCCGCTATTTTTCAGAAAAAACTCTATTCGCAAAGCAATAAGGTCGATATTCTGGACGAAGCCCGACATGGCCTTGAATTTCTGATGAAGACCATGCCGGAGGGCAGAGATGAATTTATCATTCAGACCGGAGGAGCGGCGGATCATAACCAGGGAAACCGGATGCCTGAAAATGATGCCCTTGACGGACAAAGAGAAGTGTATTCTGCTTTTTCCCGCACACAGATGGGGTATACGGCCGCGGCTCTGGCCTTGGGAGCGCGGATCTTTGCGCTGATCGGCGAAAATACAGATGCTACCCGCTACCGGAATAAGGCGATCGCTATTTTTGACAAGGCTGAAACTTCCTTTGTGGAGAATGCCTGGTGGCAGGGAGGCTGGGAAGTGTTTTATGCAGACAATACTCATCAGGACAACATGCTGCTGGCGGCTTATGAATTATATATGCTCACCGGTACAAATTCGTACCTGACCAAGGCACAGGGCTATGCCAACGGGGCAGGGGCTGCGTATTGGGCTTCCTGGGGAAATTCCAATATGATCGGACACTGGCGTATGTATGGCCTGCATCCGGCTTCCCAGACAAACCTGACGACCGATCTGACTACCTTCCGCAATATCTCGACTGCTGCGGGAAATGTATGGAGGCTCCCGCATAATTATACCTGGGGTTCTATGTATTCTTATTTTGATGTCGCCAATGCTGCCGCAACGTATTATCTGACCTCTAATAATAATCAGTATAATAATATGTTCTGGGATGTATTGGATTACACCTTTGGAATGAATAACTGGGGGATGGCTATGATCGCGAATAATACTACGTTGCCTTCGGCGATTACCACCTCGTATTCGCAGTATTACAAACTCCAACCTTCTTTGTTCCCGATCGGGGAGATCGTGCAGGGGCCTGGAGATAAAGCTACGCACGATGATCTGGGCTTTAATTACGGTGCCACCTGGGAAGACCAGTTTAACACAAATTCGGTCGTGTTTTTCCATCGGAACAATAATTATATGACGATTGAAACGACGGTGACCGGAGTGTCGGACGGCCTGGTCATGCTGGCACTGGCCAGTAAGGTTAGTACCTGTACACCTTTGCCTGTGCAGTTTACAGGGTTCTCACTTTCTAAGAATAATTCGGAAGTGACGATACAATGGGGGACTTCGGAAGAAAAAAACAGTAGTGTATACAGGATAGAACATTCTACGAATGGAACCGATTTTATGGAAATAGGAACCGTTCCTGCTGCGGGAAATAGTTCAGGACTGAAAGAGTATACCTTCCCTCATGTCTCTCCTGTGCAAGGGGTGAATTATTACAGGATCGTGCAGGAAGATACCGACGGAACATTGCACCCTACTGAGATCAAAAGTATTTCCATGAGTGAAACGATTAACGGGGTTTCCACACCCAATCCGTTCAGTACAGTGACGCTATTGAATATGAAAAACTTTCCGGCGGGAACAGAACTGCAGGTCTCGGATATGACCGGCAGAGTGGTGCAGCAGGAACGTTTCAATGGGGAAGACGAATTTGAACTGGGCTATTCCCTGCCTACGGGGGTGTATGTATTGCGTATTGCTGCGTTGGACCAGGTGTACACAGAAAAACTGATCAAGCAATGATGTCTAGTTTGGATCAATATCTTGTATCTCGAATCCCGTATCTTGATCAGGGACCTTCATCCGGCATTTATCAGAGCATTATTTGTTCTCCAGCAGCGGTCCGTTTTTGAGTTGTATTTCTTCTCTCACAAAAACTCCGGAAGGAGTAAGGTCCAGCTCTCTCCACTTTCCTGTATACTTAGCGCCAGGTTTTAGAATAGAAGCGGTTTCTGCCTTATCAGAGACCGACCAGTTGCACCAGCTTATTTTGTGCTTGTCCAAAAAAGCAAACCATTCCATCGAAGCAGTGTAATCCAGCGTTCCGTCACCCGTGTATTCACAGGTTCCAAACTCAGAGACAAAAATACAGATCCCTTTGGAAAGGGCCAGAGCTGCTTCATCGCGCAGGTATTGCCCATGAGAGGCAGCATAGTAATGGAGGGTATAGACAGCATTGCTATCTTTGACAGGGTTGTTGGCGGCCTCGCTTACGAGCTGAGACCATTGGCGTGTTCCGCAGATCACGATATTGTCTGGATCATACTTCCTTATTTCGGCGATCACAGACTCGGCATACGGCTTTAAATGCTTATGCCAGGAGACCCCTTCTTTGAGTGGCTCGTTGTATATTTCGTACAGTACATTCGGATACTTTCCATATTTTTTTGCCATTTCGGCAAAGAATTTTTTGGCTGGTTCGGGGTTGGAATGCGCTTCGTGACTATGGTAGTCGATGATGACATACAAGCCGTTGGCGATCGCTGCATCCACCATTTTGATCACCTTTTGTTTTTCATCGTAAGGATTATCAAGGTAGCCTCCGTTTTCTACCCCCATAGCAATACGGACCACCGAGCATTTCCAGTCTTCCTTCAACCATTTAATGACGCCCGGATTGTAATATTGCCACATCCACTGGCTCCAGAAAAAAGACATCCCTCTTAGCTGTACAGTATCTCCATACTGGCTCATGATATAATTTCCCTTCACCGAAAGTTGTCCGTACTTTTCGACAAAACTGTTCTGACCATATAAATGGATCTGAAGGAGTAAAAAGAAAATGAGGATCCCGCTGCTTTTTTTCATAATTAGTGCTTCGACTTTTATTCTGTAATGAAAACCGTACATTAAAGATAAAGAAGAATTCCGGAATCAGAAGCACTAAATATAAATTACAACCTCAGAGTAAATCCGGGCATCTTCCTCCCTGGATTCCGGTTTGATCATCTCGACAGAGGGGACAGGCAGGCGGGGGATGATCTCGGTTGTTTTACTCACCCGGTCTCTTTGGGTCAGTTTTAGATCATAGTCGCTGTTTTGCTTGAGGATCAACGGTTCATTGGAAATGAAAATAGAAGCTTCCTGCTTGTTCAATAATAACTCGTTCTCATGACGGGAAAAACTGACGGAAGAACCATCGCCGGGAATGATTTCGGCCAGTGTTTCCAATTTTCGGTACTTGGATACAATCGCGTATTTCCAATACGTTTTCCGCGCTGAGAACCGGATGAAGTATTCCTGTTGCGGCAACTCATTGAAATCTGTATTCCTGGCGATCTCTTGCCGGAGCAGTTCCGGTAGGTCAATTTCTATATAGGCAATAGGTTTTTTGGTGGGATGTTCCGCCGGGAATTCTTCCTTGATTTCAGAAATGTTAAGATAATCCTGTATTCCTATATGTTCTTCTTTGCTTAAAAAGGTCGGAGATACTCCTGCGGCAATCGCTCGATTGGAGAAATGTAGGATCTTTCCTTCCGGAGCTTGTACCGGGAGTTGGGTGAAGTTGTAGAAGTAATTGTTTTTAGAATAAATAAAAAAAGAGAACCGGAATTCTTCAGCCGGGAGCATACTAAGCAGTTCCTGTTTTTCTTCTTCAAACAGGAGCGTAAGCCTGTTGTCCTGTTGCTTGATCAGAAGTCCCAGTCTTCTGGCTTTTTCGATGGAACGGGCACTGGGAAGGATCATAAAATCGGTCAGGGTTTCGTCCGTATAATATTCATGCAGGATCCGGAAAGAAAAAACAGCACGATAATTAAAACTTATGTTGAGCATAAAAATGAGCGGTTAAAGTAGATTAATTGTTGAGACCATGAATAGAAGAAGAACCTCCTCCCGTGAGTTCATTTACCTGGATCATTCGTACTTTATACAGTACAAAAGGCATGAGCTTTGCTCCCAGCGAACCCCATAACTGGCTTACGGCTGCGGTATCGAGGTTTTCGATTTCGAAGGAAAGCTTATGAATGTCCGAATCCAGTTCCGGAGCGTTGGATTGATTGAAGACCGGATTTGCCTGGAAAAAGCTGATGACGGCAGATAAGTACCGGAAACTGTCGGTATATTTTGAGGTGAAGCAAGCGGAGAAAAGAAGGTAAAGGTTCAGGTTGATCGGACGGTTGCCTC
>CAYTGJ010000182.1:0-7741 GCA_964437245.1 uncultured Chitinophagaceae bacterium | reverse complement strand
TTAAGTTACTAAATTTAACTAATTTTAGGCTGTCCAGGTTTTCGGGAGGGTTACAGTATTTTGATCAGAAAATGAGACCGAAGAAAGGATATAGAGTTTAGCGTTCTGTGGTCACTCGGCTCTTGCAGAGTGACTACAGATTAGGTATCATATGATCGAATTATAATTTAAAGTCCAAGCTACAGCTATTATAAAGCTATCCGGGATGCACTTAAGAATTACCAATCTGATTTTTTTGAGTCGCCCGTACCATTTACAGTCTGATTTAAGTCTGTACAAAGATTCAGTAACTTTGTCTCTACGTCTTTTATCAATAGTTCTGCCTTTTTTTTAGGAAAAGCATTTGTACTTTTCTCTAATGGAAATTCTTCAAAACGTTGAGTAGGTGGCACGCCTGCCTGTAAAGAATAACAAACTCTCGTATCACTAAATATCATTTTATCAATGATAATTTTATATCTTGCTTCCTTGATTAGGATAGTCATTTTGAAATTCAGATTGCCATTTGTTACAGCACAAACAGCTATATTTATTACTTCTGTTGATAAGTTCCCTGTCGATATCAATGTTGAATTACTCGTGTCGTTTAACTCAATATTAGAGTCTGAAGATTTTAAATTACTTAATACCCAAGTTCGTGCTTTATTATAAATCTGTTGTTTTGTTAATGAGTTCGCCGAATCAATTTTTTCAAAGACATATTTGTCATTCTCAAATTTTAAATATTGTCCGTTAGTTTTGAACGAAGAAAGAATAAGAATAGTAAGAAGAAAAACTAGACGCCCCATAAGATATAGCTGTTAGCAGTTGTAGTAATTACAATTGAATATAAGTAGATTGTAATTACTTGGCAATATAGTAATTGTATTCGAAATTGTAACAACGATAAATTAAAGAATCTTATTTTTAAGTATGTGTTGTAAGGTCTGACTATCAAATCAAGTGGTTTATTTATATTTCTAATCCTCCCTTTTTAAAGTTGTTATAATTCTGCTCTAGTTCTGTAAAGTAATAATCGTCTTTTGGAACATTTAGATTAATAAGATGTTTTAATACTTGTTCCGAGGCTTCTAAAATTTGATGTTTTAATATCTCAAGAGAAGTTTTTATAGAAAATAATTCTTCTTTTGGTTCATCGAAAAAATTTTATAAAAAATTAGTTTTAGATTGTTATCTTTCTTTTCGATTTTAACAGTGAAGGGGCCATCCATAAAATGTAATAACTTTTCGTCTTCATCTTCACTGTCTATTTTTAATAGAGTATCTATCCACATACTAAGTATAGAAGGTGCCAGATCTGTCCATCCTTGTTCTGGGAAAAAAGAGTTGTTAAGTTTAAAGTAAATTTCAAAAAAAACTCTTCCCCCTCTATCTGCTATACCTCCCGGTGAGGGGATATCTCTAATTTCAATCGTTATATTTTTTGTCATGAATGCTTATTTAGTTGGATATCCTTTATGTTTTTTAGGACGATTCAATAGGAAGTTTCTACAGTTCTAATTTTTTGGTTACCTGGAATTCTTGCACAGTTACTCGGGCTAAAGCCCAAGCGACTGTGCTGAGGATTCTATTTTTTATTCTTTAATACTAAATCATCAAAAAAGTCTAAGAATGATTTACAAGGTATAAGGATTTCATTTTTGGGGATGATAAATTCATGTATGTTTTTGCTTATTTCATCATTGTCCCAAACTCTAAAGATTAATTCTTGACCTCGTTTAAGCATGATAATATTATTTTTATTAAAATAATGACTATCTAAAGGGATTCTTGATTTCCAAAAAAGATTATTAAAAATCTCTCCATTTAGTCCTTCCTCATTATTGAAGAAAAATTCTTTAGATAGAGCAAGTAATTCTTTCTCTGAAATATTAAAAAGAAAATCATTATTATAATACATTTCTTTCTCAATACTATAATAAAATGCTTCTATATCAACATAGAAAAAACCTAACATGTAATCTTCGTCAGGATCACCTATCTTATGATTTTTAATCCAAATAAAGGCATTGCCAAAAAAGCTTATGCTTTTGTCTTCTTGTTTTTCTATTTCGTCGATCTTAATTTCAATGGCAAATTTTTCTTTCTTCCCAAATGTGATTGTTTTTCCTAGCATACTATTTTATCATATCATTATAGAACTCTAGAAGGCGTTTTTTAGTAGTATTGTCTATATGGACTCCTCTTGCTCCCTTTTCACTTCCTGCCCAATGAGCCATCCCTCGGTTATCTACGAAAAATTGGTGAATAGTTCCCTCTTTATCAATGCTATATAATTTTTTAGGAATGTCTTGATTTGTAGAAGTAGCGTCAAATCCTGGTATAGCTTTTTTATATAATTCTTCAGCATTATTAGGAATAATTTCTGTTTTACTTCCTCCACCTCTAAATTTATCTTTTTGTGAAGGGTCATGGTGTCCCGGGTTTCTTACGCAGTCACTCGGGCTAAAGCCCAAGCGATTTCTCTTGGGATATCTTTGAACTGAGCGACTGCAGAGGGATAGTCTACTATGTCATAGAAACCTATAGAGGGTAGTCGCATTTCCATGGTTCAACGAACATAGAAGGACTTATATCGAGATTAGAAAGTGTAGTATATAATTCTTCAATACTATTTACATAATAAATTTTTTGATTCAACTTATCATTTTCACCAAAATAAGTATCGATCAAAGAAATCTCTAATTCAAACTCTAATATGGAGTACAGATGTTTAGGTTCTGTTTTGTCTACAGGATCCTCTTTGTATGGATATACAGCAACCCATTTTCTTAAATTATTTGCGGACGATGGTCTGATCTCTGTCGCAATATTTTTTTTTAAATCAATTAATCTATTTAAAATTTTTTGGGTAAATTTTGTTGCAGTCATATTATTTTGCATAAAAAATTCTTATTATTTTCTTTTCTATATGAATTTGTAGGTGAGGAACTCCACCATGCTGAGTATCATGAAAATCCCAATGATAGGTGTTGTTTTTCCCGACTAATTCTCTGGCTTCTTTTGCACTCATTCCAGTTGTGTTTGTAAGTCCTTTACTTTGATATAATCCTAAATATAATTCTTCCGCTTCAGATTTACTCTTTACGGTAACTTCTTTTGCTCCTTTTTCTAACTTTTTAGCAGCTTCTGCCACAGAAAGGTTTGTCCAAGGTATTGTTCTATATTTATATTTCACGGTAAACTCACTGCCCAACATAATAATTCTATATGTTGTGGCGGGAGGTTTTGGCTCATACTTAAACCCCGTCACTCCTTTATAGGCCGGTACAAGTCTCCTTAATTCTACCATTAAAACATCTACAGGAGTCTCTACCCGTTCTGCTCCTTCTGTGATGATGATCGCCATCCCCAGGGCCTTGGATTTGGTAAGATAATCCGAATCCGTTTTTGGTACTTCTTTGCTACCTCTTTCTTTGGCTTGTTTCTTAAAATTATCATCCACCGCATCCGCATATTTAGAAGAAATAGCTCCCCCGCCTTTTTTTGCCTTGCTCATCCATTCTTCCAGATACTCCTCTGTCTTTGCCCAGTTTTCTTTGAGCCATTTCATGGCCATGTCCTGATACTCTTTTAATACTCTGTCAGCTTCCGAAACAGCTTTTCGGTATGCGCTTTCCGGAATAGCCCAACTTACTCCTTTCTTTATTACCCGTAAGATTTTGCCGGAAGCAAAAGGGATCGGCAAGACCCCTACTAAGGTCAATGCCCGGTCTATGGCGTCAAATTTTTCTCCCGTCAGAGGAGATTCGCCCAGTAGGGCAGAGGCCAGATCATATACATCGCCCACTACCGGAATAAAACCCAATGCCAGTTCTAAGGCGTCGCCGCCGTATTCTTTGCCGTAGTATTGTAAGGTTTTGCGGATGCGCTCCAGAAATTCCGTATCTCCTTCCGTTGTATTACTCCCTCCGGTGATTTGGTTGTCTTTTTGGATAGTGCTTTCTTCAGCCGTTTTCGGAGCAGTAATGGTAGTAGAGGAAGTAAGCTTCTGCTCTTCCCTTACTTTAGCTCTTATAGCAGGATCGTAGAATTTCCCGAAAAGTTCAAAGCCTGTTTGTTTGGTGGTATCATAAACAGTATCCAGGAAATTAGGCTTGTTGGCCGTATAACCTTTTTGTTCGTCTACAGGGTTTACAGATGGGTTTTTGCGAAACCAGAAGACCGGATATCCATAATCGGGAAAAGCGTTAAAATCTTTATTCCCTACCGTAATGATCTTTTTAAACGTTTCAAATCCTGGTTCGTTTTGGGCTACCAATTTGTCGATATACAGATAGGCTGCTCCAGGTCCGGAGAACACACTGTTGCCGTTTACCTGCCAGATGAAAAGACGCTTTTTACCGAATTGGTCGGTTTCAAAACTATGCGTAAGCCGTGGAGCCTCCAGGGGACCGGTCTTGATTTCCTGGGCAGTTTGTGCCGGAGTTTTGATCTGCTTTTCAGGTTCCGGAGAGAGGTCCGTGGAGGTTTGCTGTGGCAGTACATTTACGGCTTCTCCCCAATTGTAGTGCTTATGGCTATACCGGGCTTCTTGGTAGTAGTATTTGGTATTCCCTTTGCTGTCGGTGATATTGAGCCGGAAGGATTTCCCTTTTCCTTCTCCATTCTTGAAATAAGTTTCCAGTAGATTTACATCCGGGTGGTTGAGGTAAATTTCAGCGTTGCTTTCGGAAGTAGCGTAAACGATAAGAGTATCTCCTGAAAATTCGTGATGAGAGGAAGAATTTTTGTATGAAATAGTAACAGGAGGATTGAATATATCCGCATAGGGTTCTTTCCATGAATCTTCTAGATAATCCTGGTACGGGTCTCCATAAGAAGAATAGGCAGAAGTACCATTATTGTCAAATTGATCGAATTCTTTTGTCTTATATCGTTGTTTCCCCATGATACTTCTCCAATAGATTGCTTCAAGGCAGAATGATACGCAGAAAATAATTTATAAATCGGCGTTTGTGCCATTTCGTGCTAAACTATTTTATAAGTGATTCATCAATAGACTGGTTTTTTTGAAAAAATATAAACCAACGTTTTTGAAGAGACTTTCATGGAAGTATGGACAGTATAAAGGATTGTATTTTATAATTTATTTTTTCCATATTCGCTTTGTATGGATATCCAACCAATAAAAATAATGTCTGTGATAGAAAAAATGGATCACTTTTTTCTATTTCTGGAAGAAAGGGTCAATCAAATAACAGATGATTCGCAGAAGATCCACTTACCTGTTTCAAACATGAACATCACTTACAGGGAGGATGTTTATGCAGAGTTGTCAGAGCGGTATCCTATGTCTGAAGAAGAACAATTGTTTTTATTTTTATTACTTTTGCCATTGTATCATCCCGAAAAGATGGATGTCTTTACACATGAGTTGCTGCGTTCCCATGTATCGGCTTCTCTTATCGGAGGTTGTTACCAACCTCCATCCCGTGTTTTTCAGCCTACGTTTCGTACTTTTTTGTTCCTGATGGGACGCAACGATCAAGAACTCTATAAGATGATTGCTCCGGATCATTATTTCATCCGAAACGGAATCGTCCGGCTTGGAGAGGTACCTCCGGGAGGTTTGCTAACCGATGTCCCTTTGTCGTTTACAGAAGAATATTATCATCGCTTTACTTCCGGCGATTATGAGCCCAGGATGAGTGCGGAGTTTCCTGCTCAAAAGCTGAGTTCCACTATCGAATGGAAGGACCTGATATTATCTCCCCGTACCCAGGAACATTTGAATGATCTCCGAATCATGATCCGGCAATACGATTCCCTTTGCAAGCTTCCTTTCGCAGGGAGACGTATGGTGAAAGGGATCAAAGCTCTTCTGTATGGTGAGCCTGGTACCGGAAAAACAGAATCCGTAGCCATTCTTGGTGCCGAACTGAACCGGCCGGTATACAGGGTGAATATTTCTACGGTGGTTTCCAAATACGTAGGGGAGACGGAAAAAAATATGGAAAACCTGTTCAACATGGCCGAAGGACGTAACTGGATATTGTTTTTTGATGAAGCTGATGCGCTTTTCGGAAAACGGAGCCGGGTGGATTCTTCACAAGATCGTTTTGCCAATCAACAGGTTTCCTATCTTTTACAACGGGTGGAAACATATAACGGGATCCTGTTGCTGGCGACCAATAAGTACCTGGATATGGACGAAGCTTTTTCCCGAAGACTCCAGTTTAAAATTGAATATCCCAAACCCAACGAAGAGGAGCGTACCCGTCTTTGGAAGAAATTTTTTGAAAATTCGGAAATCCCACTCCAAGAGGATATCAATTTTGCTGATCTTACCTGGCGTGAAATAACCGGGGGAATGCTGAAAAATATTTTTGCGTATACGCTTAGCAAAGTAAGAGAAAGAGGAGGTGCATTTATTTTACAGGAAGATCTGGAAAAAGCACTTTATGAAGAATATTATAAGGAACGAAAAGAATGGAAGAAAGAAAGACCTAAGGTCATTCCCAATCCTGTTATTGTGAAAGGAAGAGAAAATTAAACGGCTTTATATTGTAAATGAGATATGGAAAAAGAAACATGGAAACTGATATTTAACGATGACCCTTCCGGGAATCATTTTGCCACGCTCGAAAATTCAGACATTGCCCAGTTGGAATGTGATGTGGTAAAGGAAGTAGTAAATAATCAAACCGTAGTGACTCATTACGTTATTTTACTTCATACACGGCTTAATATTTGTAATAAAAATGCGAAAACAGCGATGAAGTATTATGAGAACAAAGAAGAGTTTGAAAGAGATTTTGCTACACTCAGTGCGAAATTCAATATTGATGAATCGTTGGGCTCTAATTGGATTTTGAGGTGAATATTTCGTGATACATGTGTTTTAGTGAAAGTGATCGCCTGATTATTTCCATTCTACCTTTTCGAAGCCTGGATCCGTAAAATCAGGATTTTCGTCATGGTAGCCGGGTTTTTCCCAGCCGGGGGATTTTTTGAAGTAGAAGTATTTTTTAGATCCAAATTTAAAACTATCAAAAATGGTATTCATAAACTTCAAAAACAGGGGGGCGTATCCCGTTATAGTTTCCGGATTTTTGTTATTTCTTTTGATTGTTATGGCCTCTCTTAATTTCTCCTTAATATACTCCAAAACATATTCTTCGCTGCGATAGATACTGCCGCTGAGCTGCCATACATACAATATATCTTCTTTATCTTTTTCCTTGAGCCATTGATAAGTATATACGGGTTTGGATGCTAACTCCAAATCTTCTTCAAAATACCATCTTGTTTTGATTTTGCCGTCAATCTTTAAAATATAATAGGGTTTCCTCCTTTTAAAATGCCATACTATGGCTTCTATCTCTCCTATTCTGTAAGGAGGGGTAAGTTCTTTCAATTTATCTCCATAGCCAAACTTAGGTCTGTAATTTACTGTTTTGTATAACTCTGGTTTAATTCTGAATTGTTCATTTCCTTTAGTAATAATCAAGAAACCATTCTCTTCTCCTGTGCAGTAAAATATAATTGCACTTGACCAATATACTGACAAACTATTTTCATCGCCGGGGTGAACCAAATGTTCTTGATTGTTTTTTGGCCAATAATTCTGATGCCCCCAAGTAGCAGTATATTTTTTCATAGAAATGTAGTTAATAAACTTGTTTAAATCCTTCAAATTTTTTGTCAAAACTTTCAGGAGGAAGTTTTTCTTTGAAAATTCTTTCTGCTATTTCAATGGTATATTTATCCGCTTTGTAGTGGCCAGTTGCATTGTCAA
>CAYTGJ010000181.1:0-7755 GCA_964437245.1 uncultured Chitinophagaceae bacterium | reverse complement strand
GCTGGTAGCAAATCTGCTTTCTGCCGCCGGTGCCGACCGCCTGATGACTTGTGACCTTCATGCCGGTCAGATCCAGGGCTTCTTCGATTTTCCGGTAGATCACCTGGACGGAGCGGCTATCTTTGTTCCTTATCTCAGAGGACTCAATCTTGATAATCTGATCTTTGCGTCACCGGACGTAGGAGGGGTAGCCAGAACCAGAAGTTTTGCCAAGATCATGGAAAAAGACCTGGTAGTGATTGATAAGCATAGAAAAAGAGCCAATGAAGTGGCATCTATGCAGTTGATCGGTAATGTAGAAGGAGCCAATGTCATCCTGGTGGATGATCTTATTGATACCGGAGGTACGATGAGCAAAGCAGCACAGCTGTTGATGGACATGGGGGCTGTAAGTGTAAGGGCAGTATGTACACATGCCGTGCTTTCCGGAAAAGCATATGAAAATATAGAAGGATCTGTATTGACGGAATTGGTGGTGACTGATACCATTCCTTTGAGAAAAGAAAGTCATAAAGTAAAAGTATTGTCTGTAGCGGAGCTTTTTGCCAAAGCCATCCGTAAGCTTCAGGACAATGATTCGATTAGTTCGCTGTTTATTATCTAAAAAAATAGTCTGCAGAAAAACAACATAAGAAGTCTGAAATGGATGCAGACACATTCCAGCTTCAAAACAATTTAAAATAAAAAACAATTATGAAATCGTTAGAGATTATAGGGTTTAAAAGAGCAAATCTCGGTAAAGTTGAGGCTAAGCAACTGAGACAGGAAGCAAATGTACCATGTGTGTTATACGGAGGAAAAGAGCAATTGCATTTTCATACTCCTGCGTTTCTTCTGAGAGATCTGATATACTCTGCTGATGTGCATACCGTAGCTCTTGCTGTAGACGGAAAAAATTATAAGTGTGTTCTTCAGGATATTCAATTTCATCCTGTAAATGAAATGATCCTGCACGTTGACTTCCTTGAACTGATTGATGATAAAGAAGTGAAAATAGATATCCCGGTGAAACTTACGGGTAGTGCAATAGGAGTGATCAAAGGAGGTAAGCTGGTTCCTAAACTTAAGAAAGTAGCGGTAAAAGCACTTCCTGCCAATCTTCCTGATTTTATCTCTGTAGATATATCACATCTTGAAGTAGGGAAATCAGTGAAAGTAGGCGATATCAAAACAGATAATTATACTGTATTAAATGCTAAAGCAATTCCATTGGCTACAGTAGTTTCTACAAGAGAGCTGAAACAAGCAGAAAGTGCAGATGCTAAAGCTTCCAAGAAATAATTTCTGAAAAAGTTTGGATTATTAAATTTGAAGAGCCTGTCTTAGGATAGGCTCTTTTCTTTTGTACTAATCCATCCAGCTTTGCCTCTTTTATCCATTATTAGTAGATTGGAATTAGAAAAATAACATATGAAGTATCTTATTTGTGGTTTGGGAAATATAGGCCCTGAGTATGCCAGGACCCGGCATAATATAGGGTTTATGGTATTGGATAAACTGGCCAAAGATCATGCCGGTACTTTTGACTCGGACCGGCTGGCTTTCAGAACTGAAATAAAATATAAAGGAAGGCATATTCATCTGATCAAGCCTACTACTTATATGAATCTGAGCGGGAAGGCATTGAATTATTGGCTGAAAGAGCTGAACATTCCTGTTGAAAATTCACTTTCGATCACCGACGATATCGCATTGCCCTTCGGGAAACTTCGTATGAGAGGAAAAGGATC
Organism: uncultured Chitinophagaceae bacterium; assembly: GCA_964437245.1. Lineage (GTDB taxonomy): Bacteria > Bacteroidota > Bacteroidia > Cytophagales > Cytophagaceae > JANYCO01. The sequence goes on along the minus strand of CAYTGJ010000181.1, from coordinate 6,025 downwards.
TGGTGGGGGACATAACGGGTTAGGTAATATTCAGGAGGTGTTGGGAACGGATGCATATCCCCGGCTCCGTTTTGGAGTAGGGGGCGATTTTGCGAAAGGCCGGCAGGTAGATTATGTGCTGGGAGAGTTTGATTCCGGAGATGCAGCGGAGCTTCCTCTTTATATAGACAAAGCTTGTGACGCCGTATTGGCTTTTTGTACGATCGGTCTCGAAAGAGCCATGAATACTGTGAATACGAAATAGAGTTCGTTTTTAGCATTCCCCGATATTATTGACTGGAAGATTATCTCAAAAATCGATACCAGATTCAAGATACTGGATAAAGTTTTTATAGAAAATGCTCTCATGTCTTAGTAGCCGGTATCTTGGAATAATCTTAAGAGCAAGCTATTGTTTCTAAGGATCTTTTGCTTATGCCGGAGAACAGGGAAAAAAGAGGGAGGCCAGGTTAAACCCGGACCTCCCATACAACCAAACAAACTAACTTTTAAATGATTTATGCAAAAATGAAATATCGTATAATCACATAATGACAAAGTGATTATACGATATCGGCAGAAACAGCCTGTCAGGCTTTCTTGCTAGTCCCGGAATTGGCAACGGTAGGAGCATTTTTTTTGATTCTGCTCTATCGCTGATTCCCAACTGATGCTATGGACTATTTACCTTTTTATTTTTATATCATCTGCCTGTAAAGACAGACCATTGAAACGCAATTAATGGTTTCTTAGAGAAAGAAGAAAACCTAATCTGTATTTTTAGAAGTCAGTTTTGCAGACATATATTCCCTGTTCATTCTGGCAATATTTGTCAGTGAAATTTCTTTAGGACATTCTGCTTCGCAGGCACCTGTAACGGTACAGGAACCGAATCCTTCCGCATCCATCTGGGCTACCATATTTTCTGCGCGGGTTTGTCTTTCAACCTGTCCCTGAGGAAGCAATGCAAGCTGTGAAATTTTAGCAGATACAAAGAGCATCGCGGAAGCATTCTTACATGCCGCTACACAAGCTCCGCAACCGATACACGCAGCAGCGCTGAAGGCATCGTCTGCATCTTCTTTCGGAATAGGAATATTGTTGGCGTCCTGAGCATTTCCAGTGTTTACAGAGACATATCCTCCTGCCGCAATGATGCGGTCAAAGGAAGACCTGTCTACTACCAGGTCTTTTACTACCGGGAAGGACTGAGCTCTCCATGGTTCTACGGTGATCGTATCGCCGTCTTTGAAAGAACGCATATGAAGCTGGCAGGTAGTAACCCCTTTCAGCGGACCATGTGGCTGACCGTTGATGTACATACTGCACATTCCACATATTCCTTCACGACAGTCATGGTCGAAGGCAATAGGATCATCTCCTTTTGTAATCAGTTCTTCGTTCAATACATCGAACATCTCCAGGAAGGACATATCGGAGGATATGCCTTTTACTTTGTATGGAACAAATTTCCCAGGGTCGTTCTGATTCTTCTGACGCCACACCTTTAGAGTGATATTCATGTTTCCTTCCATATGCTTATTTATAGCTTCTTTGTGCTATTTTAATATTTTCAAATTTCAACTCTTCTTTGTTCAGTTCAAACTGACTTTCGCCTTTGTATTCCCAGGCTGCTACGTATGCATAGTTTTCATCGTCTCTCAGTGCTTCACCCTCTTCAGTCTGATATTCTTCGCGGAAGTGGCCGCCACAGGACTCATTTCTATTCAGAGCATCAAGGCACATAAGCTCGCCAAGTTCGATAAAGTCGATCACACGGCCGGCTTTTTCCAGCTCAGGATTGAACTCATTTGCAGCACCAGGGATACGTACGTTTTCCCAGAATTCTTTTCTCAGATTCTGGATCTCCGTGATGGCAGATTTTAAACCTTCTGCATTACGGGCCATTCCACATTTGTCCCACATGATCTTTCCAAGTTTTTTATGGAAAGAGTCTACGGATTGAGTGCCTTTTACAGCAAACAAACGATCGATCTGCTCTTTTACTTTTTTCTCTGCTTCTACAAATGCTTCGTGGTCGGTAGGAATTGCTTTGGTACGGATCTCATTGGAGAGGTACACTCCGATGGTGTATGGAATCACGAAATAGCCGTCGGCAAGTCCCTGCATCAGGGCAGAAGCTCCCAGACGGTTAGCACCGTGATCGGAGAAGTTTGCTTCTCCCAGGGCGTACATACCCGGAACGGAAGTCATCAGATTGTAATCTACCCACAATCCTCCCATGGTATAGTGTACGGCAGGGTAGATACGCATAGGTACTTCATACGGATCTTCACCGGTGATTTGTTTATACATATCGAAAAGGTTGCCGTATTTTTCTTTTACGACTTCTTTTCCCATCGCAACGATTTCTTCTTTACTTGGATTGGTCATCCCCCGTTTGGTTGCTTCTGTCTTGCCGTAACGTTCGATCGCAGCAGCGTAGTCAAGGTATACGGCCATTTTGGAAGTACCTACGCCATAACCGGCGTCACATCGTTCTTTTGCAGCACGGGAAGCCACATCTCTTGGTACAAGGTTACCGAATGCTGGATATCTTCTTTCCAGATAGTAATCTCGTTCGTCTTCCGGAATTTCGGAAGCGGTGCGTGTATCGCCTTGTTTTTTCGGCACCCAGATCCGGCCGTCGTTACGCAGCGATTCTGACATCAGGGTCAGTTTGGATTGGTGGTCACCGGATACAGGGATACAGGTAGGGTGTATTTGGGTATAGCAAGGGTTTCCGAAGAATGCCCCTTTTTTGTGAGCTTTCCAGGCAGCCGTTACGTTACTTCCCATGGCATTGGTAGACAGGAAAAATACGTTTCCGTATCCACCTGTGCAAAGAAGTACCGCATGTCCGAAATGTCTTTCCAGTTTACCGCTGATCAAATCCCTTGCGATAATTCCCCGGGCTTTGCCATCGATGGTTACCACATCCAGCATTTCGTGACGGGAATACATTTGCACGGTTCCCATTCCGATCTGGCGCTCCAGGGCGCTGTAGGCTCCTAATAACAACTGCTGACCGGTCTGGCCTGCAGCGTAGAACGTACGTTGCACCTGTGTTCCTCCGAAAGACCGGTTGCTGAGCAATCCGCCGTATTCGCGGGCAAAAGGTACGCCTTGCGCCACGCACTGGTCAATGATGTTGCCGCTTACTTCTGAAAGACGGTGTACATTGGCTTCACGGGCACGGTAGTCGCCTCCTTTGATGGTATCATAGAATAAACGATAAATAGAATCCCCGTCATTCTGGTAGTTCTTAGCGGCATTCACACCTCCCTGAGCAGCAATGCTGTGCGCACGACGCGGAGAATCCTGAAAACAGAATGCCTTTACTTTATATCCCATTTCAGCCAGTGTTGCAGCAGCAGAAGAACCTGCCAGTCCTGAACCTACTACGATAATCTCCAGGTTTCTCTTGTTTGCAGGGTTTACAAGGGGAATGGTGGAACGGTATTTTGTCCACTTACTTTCTAAAGGTCCCTCAGGAATTTTAGCATCTAATTTTGACATAGATTCTGAATATTTTTATTGAATGATTTTAAAGTAAAAGGCCAGTGGCATTAAAGCAAATACGAAAGGGATTACGATCGCAAATACCTTTCCCAGCGATTTGATGAAGGGAGTATATTTCGGGTGGTTGACTCCCAGTGTCTGAAATCCTGCCTGAAAACCATGCATCAGGTGATAAGCAAGGGAAATCATGGAAAGAACATAAAGTACTACCCATACCGGGCTTTCAAATACATCCCTCATGGCATCATACAAGGTGATCTTTCCGCCCGTAATATCATCGGTAAGACGGCTCACATACCAGAAATGTTTCAGATGGACGATCAGGAAGATCAGGATAAGTGTACCCAGGAGTCCCATAGACCTGGAGTACCATTTGCTGTTTGCATTGCCATTGGTAACTGCATAGCCGATAGGACGGGCTTTTTTGTTTTGCAGGGTAATCAGCAGCGCCTGTATGATATGGAGGAGAATTCCTATAAAAAGGACAATTTCCATGCTCCGGATCAGGATGTTGTGGGCCATAAATTCAGCACCCAGGTTAAATAGTTCCCCTCCGTCGTTAAAGAAAATCAGGGAGTTAAGGCCGCAGTGGATGACAAGAAAAGAACATAAAAAAAGGCCTGTTATGCCCATTACTATTTTCTTTCCAATTGTAGATGTAAATGTTGTGATTACCCAACTCATTATTATCCAATTTAAAGATTTTGTGTTGTTTTTTTTGATTTATTTTCAAAAATAAGCTCAGACGTAATAGGAAACAATATTATTTATTATTTATAAACATTCTAAACAGAAAATATACGTAACTTTAAGGCAAACTATTTTATATATACCTTGAAATATTAATTTTGTACAATTTCGGAAGAAAAAATTCGTGTATAAGCAACTAAACGATGGTTGCCAGCGTTTTTAAAAATAACCTTAAGTCATGCCAACAATGCGTGTCCCTTTTTATTTGATAAGAATTTTCATAACTCTTCTGGCTTTAGTGGCTTTTACATGGCAAGGAAAGGCTACACACATCCGTGCGGGAGAAATTACAGCTGAAAGAGTTACCAATTCTACGTACCGATTTACATTGACCATATATGCCAACCTGAATTCCCCCATTCGCGACCAGAATGCTACTTTTGATTTTGGAGATGGAACTTCGGAGACGGTTTCTTTTTCTTCTCACGTGGTTTTGAGCGGCAATACCTATAAAAGAGTTTACGTATATACCAAGACCTTTAGTGGCAACGGAACTTTCAGAGTTTCCTATTTTGAACGAAACCGGAATGGAAATATCCGGAATATTGCGCAATCGGATCAGACTCCTTTTTATGTAGAAACCTATATTTCGGTGTCTTCCTTTGCAGCAGTCAATAATCCTGTCCAGTTGTCCAATCCGCCTATTGATAAGGCTGCAGTAGGAAAACTGTTTGTCCATAATGCCGGAGCGTATGATCCGGACGGAGACAGTATTTCCTATAAACTGATCGTACCGAAGAGTGCCCCGGGCAGATTGGTAGACGGCTATTTTACTCCGAATTCCTCTTCTTCTTTTACATTGAATCCGGTGACGGGAGACCTGGTCTGGGACCGGCCGGTGATTCCCGGATTATACAACATCGCCTTTATTATTGAAGAATGGAAAAAAGGAGCTGACGGAGGGTATACGAGGGTGAGCTTTGTGACCCGTGATATGCAGATCGAAGTGATCAACTCTACCAACAATCCTCCTGTGCTGATAATTCCGGAGGATACCTGTATTGTGGCAGGGAATCCGCTGATCAAAACTATTAGGGCCTCTGACCCTGATCCGGGAGACAGGATCAATATTTATTCTACCCCTACCTCGCATTTTTCTTTTTCCGGACCTCAGTTCTCGGTGGCAAGCGGTAGTTTTAACTGGACACCGCAGTGTGCCGACATCCGGCAGCAGCCTTATGCTTATGTATTCAAGGCCGAGGATGTGGGCAATGTTGATACGCTTACAGATTACAAAACATGGTTGATTTATGTAAAAGGCCCGGCCCCTACAGGACTGAATGCTGCTCCGGCAGGAAATACTATTGTCCTGACCTGGAATCCATATCCTTGTTTGAACGCTGAAAAAATTGATATCTACCGGAAAGCATGTGATTCTTCCGGCTATCAGCAGACTCCCTGCCAGACTGGCCTGACCGGGTTTCCGGGATATGTAAAAATAGGACAGGTTTCGCCGGGGACAACCAGTTTTCTGGACAACGGAGAGTTAAAAAGAGGAATCGAATACTGCTATATTATAATGGCTACGTTCCCTTTGCCGAAAGGAGGGGAGAGTCATGCTTCCACAGAATCATGCTCCGGCCTTCAGCTGGACGTTCCTATTATCACCAATGTTTCTGTATTGACGACTTCGTCTGCTACCGGCTCCATTGAGCTGGCATGGCTGGATCCGCTGGTCTCTCCCTTGCCCGCTCCCTATACATTCAATATTCAGCGGGCGGAGGGAATTTCCGGGACCGCTTTCACCACTATTGCTACGAACGTTTCGGGAAAT
>CAYTGJ010000180.1:0-7965 GCA_964437245.1 uncultured Chitinophagaceae bacterium | reverse complement strand
TGGCTATTGCCTTTTATAATCAATGGGTTACATACTAAGTTGACGGATATGGTGAAGACACAAACGACGGCTAATAAATAACAACAATCACATACGAAGCCTCGGTTTGTGTCCCCACAAACCGTTTGTCAATAGAACAACCAAATCAGGGAATAGAGTCAAAAGAATAAACAAGCAGTCGAACACTATTCAGTAAACCTGAGAGAGCCTTTTCATAAAAAGCAGAACACAATGAAAATATATACAAAATCGGGAGACCTCGGCCAAACCTCTCTGTACGGAGGAAAAAGAGTTTCCAAAGCAGATATCCGCATAGAATCCTATGGAACGGTCGATGAATTGAATGTTTACCTGGGGCTGCTCGGAGACCTGGAGATAAACAGTGGCCGAAAGCCTCTTTTGAAAGAGATCCAGGACCGGCTTTTTACGATCGGAGCTGCACTGGCCGCAGATCCGGAAAAACCGCAGCTTAAGAAACCGGATTTGCTGGAAACAGATGTGGAATTGCTGGAGCGGGAAATCGATATAATGCAGGAGCAGCTGCCTCCGATGAAATATTTTATTTTGCCGGGCGGGCATCAGCATGTTTCGTTCTGCCATTTGGCCCGTACGGTGTGCCGCAGAGCAGAGCGACTGGTTGTTTTGATGACAGAAACAGAAGCTGTCGAGGGACTTATCATCATGTACCTCAATCGTCTGTCTGATTATCTTTTTGTACTCTCCCGGATGATGTCACTGGAACTGAGGGCGGAAGAGATCCCCTGGAAACCCCGTTATTAGTAAGGGAAGAGAGTCTTCCGGATAAACGGGTAATCAACCGCTTTTTTACCTATCTTTGTTTGAAATAAATCAATACATAAATCTAACATGACCACAGAACAATATAAAGATTTAAAGAGCCGTATAGAGGCACTGAGGAGGTATCTTTGACTACGATGCGAAAATAGCATTGATCGAAGAAGAACAGCAGAAAACCACTGAAGCTGATTTTTGGAACAATCCCAAACAGGCCGAAGTGATCCTGAAAAATATCAAATCCCAAAAGATCTGGACAGACAGTTATGACAGTTGTGCCAAGCTGTTCAGCGATTTTGAAACCCTTTATGAATTTTATCAGGCCGGAGATGTTTCTGAGCAGGAGATCGAAGAGGAATTCAACAAAGCGACGGAGGAGGTAGAAGCGCTTGAGTTTAAGAAAATGCTTTCCAACGAAGAAGATATTCTGAATGCCATGATCGAGATCAATCCAGGAGCAGGAGGGACCGAAAGCAACGATTGGGCAGGAATGCTGATGCGAATGTATATCCTCTGGGCAGAAAAGAATGGCTTTTCCGTAAGAGAAGTAAATTACCAGGCCGGAGAAGTAGCGGGTATAAAATCCGTAACGCTGGAGATCGAAGGAGATTTTGCTTACGGATATTTAAAATCGGAAATAGGAGTTCACCGCCTTGTCCGGGTCTCTCCTTTTGATTCCGGAGGACGAAGACATACTTCTTTCGCTTCTGTATTTGCGTATCCGGTGGTAGACGATACTATTGAAATTGAAGTAAACCCGGGCGACATCGAATGGGACACATTCCGTTCTGGTGGAGCAGGGGGACAGAACGTAAACAAGGTGGAAACGGCCGTAAGGCTTCATCACAAACCTTCAGGGCTGATCATAGAATGTCAGCAGGAGCGCTCTCAGATTATGAACAAGGAAAAAGCGATTAAAATGCTTAAATCCCGCTTGTACCAGATCGAGATCGACAAAAAGAATGAAGCGAGGGCTGTCGTGGAAAGTACCAAAAAACGGATTGACTTCGGCTCCCAGATCCGAAACTATGTATTACATCCTTATAAGCTGGTCAAAGACCTGCGAACAGGAATTGAACGCTCCGATCCACAGAATGTGCTGGACGGGGATCTGAATGAATATATCAAAGCGTTTCTGATGGAAACGTAAGCGTACAATATTTTGCGCTACTTCTTTTTCTTGCAGAGCATCTTTTTAATAAGATGCTCTGCAAGGTTAATTCTCGGAAGTAAGAATTTCCTTTTTTGGATCAGGAATTCCGTCTTCCTGCCTTTATTTTTAAGATGAATTCTATACTGCTTTATACCGGCAGGTCGTTTAGCTTTTAGTTCTGGCTGGTTTCAGGCAATTAAATACGGTTTACTTTTTAATTTAAACAGGATCGTATTATTTTAGAACGTTGTATTGTTTCACAATTCATAACCTTTCAATATTATGATTAAAATACTAACCTTATCCTGGATCCTTTCATGGGGACAGCAAGCGGTAGATTCTACGATCACCGAACAGGATATGATCGGAAAATGGAATATAAAATACTGTTATGATAAAAATAACAGCACTTGTAGGGAGTGTAAAACAGAAGAAGGGGATCTTGTGTATGTATTCAAAAAGAAAGTATTCTCAGAAGTCATGGAAGATACCACTCGCCTGGTCCCGGACCGTAGATATGGGACGTGGTCGATAGGGAAAAATAATACCCTCGTCGAAAATACTTCGCAGAATTTAAATGGGAAGATTATTAATTATGTCCATGAATATAAGCTGATCAAAATCTCTCAGGACAACTATTATGCGATCCGTATGGAGGGCTCCACACCTTTGTATATTTATTATTGCCGGATCAGGGAGAAGGATTAAAAAAAGCAGGACACAAAGTATAGCACTTTGTGTCCTGTTTGGATTCGTAACCTATACATACATTTCCGCTTGCTGCTCGCGTACCCGCTCGCTTTCTACGTATTCCTCGTACGTCATGGTTTTGTCGATGATCCCTTTAGGGGTTATTTCAATGATACGATTGGCAATCGTATTGATAAATTCATAATCGTGTGAATAGAATAGCACTGTTCCCTGGAAATCCTTGATCCCGTTGTTGAGAGCGGTGATCGATTCCAGGTCAAGGTGGTTGGTAGGATCGTCAAATACCAATGCATTGGCACCCGCCATCATCATTTTGGACAGCATGCAACGCACTTTTTCACCTCCGGACAGTACGGTAGATTTTTTCAGGGATTCCTCTCCGGTAAAGAGCATTCTACCTAAAAATCCCCGGATGAAACTTTCGTCTTTTTCCTCCGAATACTGACGTAACCAGTCTACCAGGTTAAGCTCTGCATTGCTGAAATATTTAGAGTTCTCTCTGGGAAAATAAGAATTGGTGATGGTAACTCCCCACTTGAATTCTCCTTTGTCCTGTTTATGTTCTCCCATCAATACATCGAAGAAGGCAGAGATAGCGAGTGGTTCTTTACTCAGGAAAGCGATCTTATCGTTCTTGTTTACCGAGAAGGTGACGTTCTTAAACATTTCGACTCCTTCGCGGGTAGCTGCAAGATTTTCTACTGACAGAATCTGGTCTCCTGCTTCACGGGTCGATTTGAACATGATGGCAGGATATTTTCTGGAAGACGGTTTGATGTCTTCGATCGTAAGTTTTTCAAGTAGTTTTGCGCGGGAAGTTGCCTGCTTGGATTTGGAAGCATTGGCACTGAACCGGCGGATGAATTCCTGAAGTTCGGAGCGCTTGTCTTCTATCTTTTTATTGGAATCGCTGCGCTGTTTTAAGGCAAGTTGACTGGAATGATACCAGAAACTATAGTTACCGGCAAAGAGCTGAAGTTTTCCGAAGTCGATGTCGGCAATGTGTGTACATACTTCATCGAGGAAGTGACGGTCGTGAGAAACAACAATGACTGTATTTTTAAAGTCAGCAAGGAAGTTCTCCAGCCATCTTACGGATTCAATATCCAGGTTGTTGGTTGGCTCATCCAGCAGAAGGATATCCGGGTTTCCAAACAATGCCTGTGCCAGCAGGACCCTTACTTTTTCGCTCGGATCCAGTTCTTTCATAAGCTGGTAGTGCTTGTCTTCCTTTACGCCCAATCCACTTAGCAATTCTCCTGCTTCCGCTTCGGCATTCCATCCGTTCATCTCTGCAAATTCCGCTTCCAGTTCGGAGGCTTTCACACCGTCCTCGTCAGAAAAATCAGGCTTCATATAGATGGCATCTTTTTCCTGCATCACCTGGAATAATTTTTTATGTCCCATGATGACGGTTTGAAGTACCTGCACTTCATCAAATTCAAATTGATTTTGTTTTAATACGGCAAGACGTTCGCCCGGCGTGATACTTACACGGCCTGTAGTAGGATCGATCTCTCCTGAAAGGATTTTCAGAAAGGTGGATTTGCCCGCACCGTTGGCCCCGATAAGACCATAACAGTTGCCCGGGTTAAATTTTACGTTGACGTCCTCGAATAAAACTCTTTTCCCATAACGAAGGGAAATATTATCAGCACTGATCATATTCTCTTGATTTAAAGTGCAAAATTACGGTTTTATATGCTGTGAAACAAAAGAGATTAGAGAGATCGTCTATTTATGCAAAAAAAACTTAGATTAGTTAGAATGCCCTGGATTGATTTTACTACGATTTATTGATACAAGATACCGGATACCTGATTCTAGTGAAATAATACAAGAAAATTGATTTTCCCTTCAGTCAGAGGAATACGAACATTGTGTAACAATTTCATAAACGCCTAATTCTATCTGGTATCTTGAATCTGGCATCTTGTATCGTAAGATAGTCTTAAGATTAACCCGGAAATCTCTGTCTTTATCAGCAGAAATTCCCGGAGCGGATGTATTTACAAAGGCTGAGGTCTGTAAAACTGGAGTTTCCCTTTTTTTACATCTGGCAGGTTCCAGTCATTCAGCACGATTTTCCGGATATTGTTGAAGTTCTGTTCTGCCACTTTGATTTTTCCGTTTTCCCCTACAGAATAAACAATTGCGGTATGTTTGGCCATCGTGATGGTAGAGACCGAATTTCCCTTTCTGGACTCGATCGTGACATTGGAAAGTTGTATAAGATCTCCCGGCATAATTTGTGATTTTTTGTAATCATAGGGTTTCCCAAAGGTGTTTGGAAAGGTCCATTTTGCCTGAGCAAAGGTAAGGGCTTCGTTGGCCAGGTCCCAGCATTCGCCTGCCCCCACTTTTTTCCCGATCACAGTGTTGACATACTCCAGTACTTTCTGATTGGTAGGAGGGAGTGGTTCTTCTTTTCCAATAGCGGAAGTAAACAGGATCCCGAGGGCAAGGATGAAATATTTCATAGATTTTTTTTAGGATAGTACGCAGAAAATAAAGCAAAGTTCGGACCATTTTTATCCGGGAAGCTTAAGCAGTAGTTTACTTTCAGGAGTGCATAGAGTATGGGCTATTTTTTCCGGGGAGCTCCCCAGCGCCATTTTTTTTCGTGTCTGGTAAATAAGCGGTAGCCCGTTCCTACCAGGAAATGACAGGCTACGTTGGGAACTTCGGCATGCCCGTTGCTTATTTTTACTTTTACCCAGGCTGCAGTGAGCCTGATCTCTCCGGAAAGATACCAGTCGCGGGTGATGTTGAAATGCCTTCCGACAGCAGCTTCACCCACCATTCCCGAAAAATAATATCCCCTGTTGAAGAGGCCTCCGCCCTGAAAATCCTGGCCTCGTATTTTACTCTCCGGATTGGCGACTACTACTCCCAGTGCTGTATTCCAGGTAAAGCCCAGGCGTTTCCATATTCTGGTGGCAGATATAATGTTGTACCCGTGCGTGATTTCAAATCGCTCTACTTCGGGAGTCGTATTTTTCAGGTAAAGTTTGTGATGGGTAAATTTGATGCCCCAGGCGGAGCTGTCTTTATACCAGAGGCTTAATCTGAAATCATAGTAAGGAGGAAGCTTAAATGGTTTGGAAGTATACTGTGCTTTCAGACGTATTGCCTCATATCCGTTTTGCTCAATGAGCAGAGGAGAAGGGAAATTGTATACAGGACCGCTTAGTACTTCGAAATTGACCGTCCGCTGTGCATAAGCTGGAATGGTGAATAACCCTGGCAGTAAGAACAGACACCAGCTTAATTTCTTCATAAAAAAAATCATCACTTCTTTACGTATGTTGTTTCTGATGATCAAATTACAAAAAAACACCAGAAAGTTTTTACATCATTTTTTATAATTTCACTAAGGCAGGTACAGGCATGGTTCTGGCAATCGGAATGTTTTCCATGAAAATTATATCCAGCATCTTGAATCCGGGATCTTGTATCTCCTATTCTGATTCTAACTCATGAATCACCGTACACAGTCACAGGTGAAATCCTCCCTGGTATAGCGATCGGTTTGTGCACAGGACATTTTTCCGGTAGATTTCTGATAAAAGATCGAATCCCTCGTGTATAAGGTAAGGGTATCGGAAGTATAGCGGTTCATAAAGGCTGAGACAGAATCTTGTATTGCCTTATTCTCGTAAAAATTGGTAGTAGAGCAATAGGTTTCTGTCACAATCAGACTGTCAGAGGAAGTGGTCCGGGCGGTTGCAATGACACATCCCAGTGATTTATAGCAATCGCAGGAACAACGGCAAGCCTGGAATGTTGTAAGGAGCGTAAGCCCCATGAGGAAAATAATACGGGAAGGTGTTTCCATTTTTATAAAGGTATCGAGTAATTTTTTATTATCCTAAAAACAGACCATCCTGCCGGTCTTTGAGTTGTACTCCTGAAATTTTTCGTGTTTTCATTTCGGTCAGCAGGTAAAAGAGTTTTTCTGCGGCAAAATGGTAGGAGAGACCTTCCGGGCGTATGTTAGATATACAATTTCTGCGTTCATCCGTGAGCCCTGGCTGCGGCTGATAGGTAAGATAAGCGCCCATACTGTCGGACGCACTCAGGCCGGGGCGTTCTCCGATGAACATCACCACTATTTCAGCATTCAGGAGACTCCCGGTTTCGTCCGACAGGGCTACACGAGCTTGTTCGGCCAGTAGGACCGGAGCGATCGACCAGTGCAGTTTTTGAAGTTTCCGGTACAGGATCCTGATGACTTCTACGGCATGGGTGTTGACAGCGTTGGCAGAAAGGCCGTCGGCAATGATGAAACAAAGGTCATAGGAGCCACGGACCTGTGTTATTTTCAGTGTAGATTCATGGTCCAGCTTCCGGCCGGTAGAAGGATTCTTTAAATATTCGTCCCGGGAAGAGGAGGTACTCCGGATCGTTATAGAATCAAACCCTGCTGTGGCAAGCTGCTCCAGGAGGTACATACTGTCCAGGCCTGAATACACAGCATCACGTGCCTTTGCATGCGCCAGGCGGAAGGAGAGGAGCGCATTGGTCGGAAGGCTTACACCGGTATGCCCGAGGGCAATACGGGCAGCCGTATGTTTTTTCAGAAAGTCCCAGGGATCCGGCTGGGCAGGGTTATGCTCGGGCAACATAGTTCAGTAATTTTTGAGAAGCATCGGTTGTTTTTATCAGGTTCATCTGAGCATCTGCAATCCCCATCTTTTGAAGCCAGTGTTCGAATTCTGGAGCTGGTTTCAGGCCCAGGAGTTTACGGATATACAAGGCATCGTGAAAGGAAGTACTCTGGTAATTGAGCATTATATCGTCGGCGCCGGGGATACCCATAATGTAAGTACACCCGGCAGTGGCCAGCAGTGTGAGCAGTGTATCCATGTCGTCCTGGTCGGCTTCTGCATGATTGGTATAGCAAACATCGCATCCCATTGGAAGCCCTAATAGTTTTCCGCAGAAATGATCTTCCAGCCCTGCCCGTATGATCTGCTTGCCGTCGTACAGGTATTCCGGCCCGATAAATCCTACCACAGTGTTGACAAGCAGCGGATCAAAAGCCCGGGCTACGGCATATGCTCTGGCCTCAAGGGTTTGCTGATCAGCACCGTGGTGGGCATTGGCGGATAAAGCACTTCCCTGGCCGGTTTCAAAATACATTACATTATTTCCCAATGTTCCGCGTTTCAGACAGAGTGCAGCTTCCTGTCCTTCTTTCAGCAATTTCAGGGAAATTCCGAAACTTTTGTTCAGGGCTTCTGTCCCTCCGATGGACTGAAATACAAGATCTACCGGAGCGCCCAGCCTGATGGCTTCGATGG
>CAYTGJ010000179.1:0-7998 GCA_964437245.1 uncultured Chitinophagaceae bacterium | reverse complement strand
TCCCACCAGACTACCTCCACAGAACAACTAACTACTAACTAACTTTTCATAACCTTGTTTTATTTTTCTATCCGCATCTCCGCTTTCAGAGAAGGGGGTTTTAATCTTTTGGAAATAGTAAAATAATAAAAGAAGAAAGAGGCTCTTTTGATAATAAAACTTAAGAAAACTACCGGATTTCAACTTTCCTCAGCTACTTATAAAATAAAGAATATCACGTTTTAATTTATTAAAATCAGGGCTACAGTACACTTCCTTCTTCTTTTCATATATTTCACATCTCATATTAATGTATCTCCAAAAAACAATTCTAAAAAATAAGCACATTACAGCTAAAAAATACATTTTAAATGTTTTTTAGCTGTAAAATGTACATTGAAATAATATTTTACCATATATTTTTAATATACAAGTACAAATAATAGCCACCCTCTAAATATTTCAATGGATAGACAAGATGCCCGCAAGAGTGAATACCGTGGTATTGTCGCTCCATACGGGTGTCGTTTCCAATTTAGAACGATTTATATCTTCCCACTATGCTCAGGAATGATCAAAATGAATCAATACACTTTAAAATACAATTAAATAATGCTATAAGTCTATAAAATCAAGGTCTATCTGCACCAATATTCCTACTTTTTTTCATTTTACCCCTTTAAAAATATAGAACTTTTTTAAAAAAAATAAAAAACATAACAAAAATACCCTTTATTTTAACGTTTATTTTAAAAAAACAATATAAATAAAACCAATATGGTATTAATATGATACAACCATTATCAAAAACCAGTTTATAGAGAATAACAAGCCCTATTTCTAAATTTTAAGGCGTCATAAATGCCTATGAGTAATAACAGGATATAATCAATTTTTCAACGTTTTTTGCAGTTTTTCCAAAACCTTTTAGATCCTTTCCCCTTTAATAAGAAGATAACACCTGTATTGCCAAGTGGCTACAGGCTTATTATCTACTCTAAACTATTGAATCGCCTATTGATCAGACTACTACTCCTCCTTTATCACAATTAAAAATCTGGTTTGTAGGCAATTACTAAGTTGAGTTTAATTTTCACAAATTAAATCGATAATACTATGGAACAAGTTGCTCAGAATTGTGTATCCGGAACAAGGATTTCCCCCCACAAAATGCCCCAAGTCTCCCGAATTACAAAATTCGTATTGCTGGTGACGGTATTGTTATGGATCAATAATACTCTTGTGAAAGCACAATGCAGTGCTGTAGCTCCTTATATATGTATCAATACAAACCCTGTGGCAAGCAATGTGACCACTACTACCGTAGACATCAGCGGGATGGTGGCAACTTCGCATTGGGCCTGGATGCAACAGGTAGGAGTTGTTTTCAGCACCAGTAGCAATCCAACCCTGAGCTCCAATATGGGGATCCGACTTGGTACGGTAACCACCAGCCCGAACGGAGGTACGATGGGAGCTATTACGATTACCGGCCTGGCACCTGGTACCACTTATTATCTGAGAGCATTCGGGACATATAATAATACAACAGAGAGTGCCACCAACTACGGTGCACAGATTACCTTTACCACCCTTCCTGCAGGTCCTATTGCCATGACTACTACAGCAGCTTCCGCTATAGGACCTACCTCGGCTTCTACCGGAGGGAGTGTAACGATCCTATCAGGAAGTCCGACCATCACTGAACGCGGAGTGGTATACAGTACTACGATCAATCCTACCACCATTACCGGTACTAAAGTCATAAGCGGAGCCGGAACAGGAAGTTTTACTTCGAACCTAACAGGTCTGGCGTCTTCTACTACCTATTATGTACGTTCCTATTCTATTGACAACCTGGGCAACGTCTATTACGGATCAAACGAAACCTTTACCACAAGCTTTCAGGTGTCAGGAATTATTTCCCCGTTTTCACTGTCTCCTGCCTGGTACTTTGGGAGAGGAGCGGTGTATACTTTTCCTTCCGGAAGCTTCCCAGCAGTACCTCCGGGACCTACCATCTCTTCTGTCTCTACCAATACTTCTGCCAGTGTAGAGTCTTCTACAAGTGTAAGCTTTCGTGACGGGGCCGTTGCCTTGTATACGAATACCATGCAGGCATACAACAGAGGACAAACGGCTCAGGGAACTTTTATCCGGAATTTTGCCTCAGAAACTCCGGTGACCACTTGTGGAGGCTCTGCCACTGCAGGTGGTGTAGCGTTCCCCGATCCGGCCAACAATGCTACCAACGATGCCTTTTATTTAATTATCGCCAACGACTTAACCGGAGGAGCCTGTGCCAACCATGGGATCAACCGTTATCGTTTTACAGGTACAGGCACTACTGTGGCTTACAATGCCGGAGCTCTTAATATGGCCGGTTCAGACTCTTCTTCCGAAGCTCTTACGGCCGGCACTGATGGAGCAGGCGGCTACTGGGTGGTTTCACACGATCAGCGGTCTAACAACAATTTTTATGTATGGCATTATACTGCGAGCGGAATGTCTGCTCCGGTCCGTTACACCCCGGCTACTTCCGCCCCCGTAGGAATTACTAATTCCGGCGGTTTTCTGAGATTCAGCCCTTGTATGGATAAAATCGCTTTCGCCGGTTTTGGGGGCGCCATCAGTGTTTACAGCTTTAACAAAACGACAGGAGTGATAGGACCTGAAATAGCGTACAAATCTCCTGCGGGGAAATATGGACTGGAATTTTCGCCGGACGGAACAAAGATCTATCACTCCGGGCAGGGAACCCAGGTGCAGTGGTTTTTAATTTCCAATCCTGCTACCACCGGTACGGTTGCCGGTTCCAATTCATGGACCATGCAGATGGGACCGGATGCTCAGATCTATACTTCCGGAGTGGGGAATTCCGATATTCAGGCAGTCGGCATGATCAGTGATCCTAACAGCAATTCACCCGGGCACACTCCGATGACCCTGACAGGAACAGGAAGTGTGTTCAGAGGCTTGACAAACATCTCCTGGTTAAGCCCACAACTGCCTACCATCAATACTGTAATCACGGATTGTACCGTTGACTTCTCTTACTTGTTTCAAAATTATTTCAACGACGATGTGACAGTGAAGCCAGGATCTTACCACTGGGATTTCGGAGATGCCTCTTCCGGTACAGGACCTGCTCCTACTCATACTTATGCGACCGGGACAAATTCATGGAATGTAACATTAACGTTCCGGGATTCCTGCTGCAATCAGTTGTGGACTGCCACTACTGTTGTGAATACATCCTGCACAATACTTCCCGTAAGCCTGATCAGTTTTAAAGGACACCAGGAGCCGGAAGGCAATGTTTTGTACTGGGCCACAGGCTCTGAAAAGAACAATGATTTCTTCGAAATCATGAAATCGGACGATGGCATCAATTTCTATAGCATAGGAAAGATAACAGGCACTAACCAGGCTTCTGGTATTTCCAATTATACTTTTACGGATTACAGCAACAATAATAAATCTGTAAGCTATTATTATCTGGTACAATATGATCAGGATGGAACCGCTACTAAAAGTACAATCATCTCCATACGATCACCGTTTGCTACTCCTGTGGTAAGCCCTAACCCGAGTTCAGGCAATTTTACAGTTTCATTGCCTTATGATAAAGCAGTCACCGTCACCGTGCTGGATATGCTGGGCAAAACGATCGAAACAAAAACGATGACAGAAAATACACCATTTGTAATTGTAGGAGAATATCTGAGTACAGGTGCTTATATTATATCAGTAGTAACAGAAGACAATACCTTCTTTTATAAAGTGATCAAAGAATAAAATAGCAGGTTCAAGCGACCAATACAAAACACTATACGATCGTTCTTCCGTGGCAGTCATACGACTGCCACTCTTTTTTTATCAGGTGAACTACCTCTTTATAGAAAGCGGATCAATCCTAAAATATGGGGGAGGATATTTTCAGGCGTAAAAAATATCGAGTGTGAACATTGGATTTCTCTATACTCTTGCTCACACTCGATACTGACTTCTCAGAGGGTGGTGCCCTCAGCATGAGTGCTCGGAAGATCTAATTCCAAAAAAACGGGAGGTACAAAAGCTATTTCTGATCATTTGCTGCTGAAAAAAAATGGAGGTAGTCCCACCAGACTACCTCCACAGAACAACTAACTACTAACTAACTTTTCATAACCTGTTTTTAAAAATATCATAACCTCGTATCATGCCTTTGTCCCCTCTATTCCAATGTGAGAAAATATAAAATGTGATCCGCTCTACTCCTTGATCAATTTATAGGTATAATTTTCCTGATCGGTTTGTACGTGCACAATATAAGTTCCTTTTGTAAGATGCTCTCCCATGGAGAGTATATAAGACTCCTGTTCCATTGATCTTGTTTCCACCACTCTTCCCAGGATATCCAGTATTCTGATCTGGGAACTCTTACTTCCTGCAAACGTAATCGTAAAGGAATCCATAAAAGGATTTGGACTTACGCTCACTCTGGCCTCTTCATTTTTTGTCTGAATGATCTCACTATAATTTTTCGTTCCGTCAAAATCATATTGTACCAATCTATAATAGGTGATCCCAATACTTTCTTTAGTATCGGTCAAACTATAAGAATGATAAGCAGAAGAACTTCCCGCTCCTTTTACCATACCGACAGGATAGAAATAAATCCCATC
Source organism: uncultured Chitinophagaceae bacterium (assembly GCA_964437245.1). Lineage (GTDB taxonomy): Bacteria > Bacteroidota > Bacteroidia > Cytophagales > Cytophagaceae > JANYCO01. The sequence goes on along the minus strand of CAYTGJ010000179.1, from coordinate 3,352 downwards.
ATCAGAGCGCTCCACTACGAAATAATCATTGTTTTTTTCCGTCACAGTAGCCCATGCAAGATCCGTCTGACCATTATGATAATTTCCGGTGAAACTCGTCAGAGAAACCGGCGCCACCACACAGGACAGGACAACAGAAGTAGTGGCCGTCCATTGCTGCGTGCAAGCAGCATCATTAAAACGGACCCTGACAGTATAGGTTCCACTGCTGGCATAGACATGGGTAGGGGTGAGCCCCAATCCGGTCTGCCATCCTCCGCCGTCTCCGAAATTCCATTCGAAAGAACTGGCGTTTACAGTAATATCATCCAGAAAATAGGTCTGAAATTCATGTGAGAAATCTACCGTTAAACAACTTATGGAATACTGGATCTCCGGAAGATTAGGATTCAGCCAGGCACTATTCGACAAGCCGATGTAAGGACCTGTTCCTGTTACGGTAAGCGCACTATTAACATATGTACAAGCATCTCCTACACTGTTTGGAGCATTGATCGCCGAAATCGTAGTAGAAGATTTCGCAATATAGATACGGTCGTTTGGCCCTAAAGACATCCCTCCAATCCCCGAAGCTCCTGTAATAGGTACCACTCCGGTTGCGAATGGTTGACTTAGATTCCATTGCTGTAAATTTCCATTCAGGCTGGCAAAATATAAGAGCGCCCCATTCGGCGAAAATTCTCCTCCATATCCATTACTGATTGCGGACGATCCACTAAAACGGATTAGTCCATCAGTCCTTCCCGTGGCTTTATTCCAATTATACACTTCCACTTCCTGAGAACCTATCATCGCTATTCTTGTCTGACATTTGCTGATCTTAATTGTGCCACCAGCCCCTGATCCTCCTCTGGATGAACTTGGCGACGTAACCCTTGTACCGACTCCTGCACCGGTAACATGCCAGGCAAAATATAAATGAGGGTCAGGAGGGAAAACCCTGTTGTGTGAAATAACCCAATATCCATTAGCCCCATCAGCGCTCACCACCAATCCTTCATTTACCTCCGAACTGGCCGCAATAGAGTTCGGTCCACTTATCAAAGAATAAGTAGCACCTGTTTTTTCATACAAATACCAGTTAATTCCCCCTTGGTTTCCTCCGGTCAGGTCATTACCGGAAAAAACATATGCTCTGTTCGGATTGGCAGGATCTGGCAATGTCACAGCCCCCTGGGTGGAAGATTGTCCATTGTTGCTATTTACATTGCCGATCAATCCATTCGTGGTGCTATAGATCTGGGCATTGTTACAATATAAAAACATGTTTTTGTCAGGTGAACACAAAGATGAAGTAGCCTCCTGTCCTCCATTCGCTGCCGGATTACCTGTCATATTAACCGGGTTACCAATACTGTTATCGACTTGTACAAAATTCATCCCGGAGGTTCGTCCTACCATCCACTTGGGGGAAACGGCATAAGGAGCCACGACCTGTGCCGAAGAAAATTGGAGAGGAACAATCACTGTTACCATTAATAATAAAACCATTAAATACCAACACCGTATCGCCTTCATGATTTTTTTCACTGCTTTCATAGTTGTATAGTTTTAAAGTTCTGTTTCTTAGCCTGAACCATCGTAAAACAACTTATTTGGTGGAAGAAGCTGTTTTGGGTAAATGCTATACAACCAATAAAAAAAAATAAAGCAGTTATACTTTAAAAAACCTAAAAAAACGCCTGTAAATGAGCATTTTCACCCCTAAAGCCCCTTTTCAATATTTCGTTTTAATTCCCTGAAAAAGCCTCTCTTTAGTCAAAAAAGAAGGTTTCACCAGTCTACCTGTCTCTTTTTAATATATAAAATGGTTTTTTAATTGATTTTTTACTAAAACAAGCTTGTTTTAATACTTATAAAAAATTATTTTATCATTATTTTAAAAAATAGCATTAAAATATATCCATTTTTATCAAAAAATGTATTTCTAAAATAAAAATAGGTCGATTTTAAAAGAATGTTTCGTGATATTTTTTCTATAAATAGTATAAATACTTAAAATTCACACCTCGCCTTTCATGTATTTTCCCTGTAATAAACAATTGCTTTTTTAATGACTTTAAATTCTTCCCTCCGGGATGTTTTTACTATCATAATCCGACGAGAATCTGCTTTCAATGAAAAAAATCTGATCCGTCCGGGAGGAGGTTTCTGAGAAAATTGATAAAAATACTTTTCGGACAAAAAATATGGGCCCTTAAATGTAAGGGCCCATCATACAAAGAATCTTCATTCAATCCATTAAAATGCATCCGTCACACAACCTTCCGACGCAGAAGAAACGGTTCGCTGATATTTATACAAAAGCCCGCTGGATGCTTTATATGCCGGTTTTACCCAGGCATTTCTCCGCTGAGCCAGTTCTTCTTCAGCCACGTATAAATCTATTTTATTGTTGACCGCATCAATCGAAATTCTATCTCCGTTTTTTACCAATGCGATAGTTCCTCCCTCCTGTGCTTCCGGAGTAATATGCCCCACCACAAATCCATGAGTACCACCGGAGAAACGTCCGTCTGTAATCAATGCAACAGAAGAACCCAACCCGGCTCCAATAAGTAAAGCTGTAGGTTTCAGCATTTCCGGCATCCCCGGAGCACCTTTAGGCCCCACATAACGGATCACCACTACATGACCTGCTTTCACTTCTCCTCTTTCAATTCCTGCATTCAGTGCTTCTTCCGAATCAAAACAAATGGCTTCTCCTTCAAATTCCACTCCTTCCTTCCCTGTGATCTTGGCCACAGAACCTTCGGAAGCAATATTCCCCCAAAGTACCTGCAAGTGTCCTTCCTTTTTGATAGGGTTGCTCAGCGGCAAAATAATATCCTGGTCAGCCGGAAGTTCGGGATACAGATCAAGGTTTTCTTTTAAGGTTTTCCCGGTCACTGTCAAACAATCTCCGATCAGCATTCCTTCTCTTAAAAGCATTTTCATAATAGAAGGTACCCCTCCGATATTGTCAAGGTCTTCCATCATGTATTTACCACTTGGCTTCAGATCGGCAAGCATAGGAGTTTTGTCCGACAACGCCTGAATATCTTTCAGCGTAAGCTTGATCCCCGCAGTTCTTGCGATGGCAAGGAAATGCAGCACCAGATTCGTGGATCCTCCCAGGATCATAGCTACACGAATACCATTGCAAATGGATTCGTAGGTGATAATATCTTTCGGTTTTATGTCTTTCTCCAGCAGAATATTCACAGCTTCTCCTACGGCAAGGCACTCGTTCCGCTTTTTCTCACTGGTAGCAGGGGCAGAAGAACTGTAAGGAAGGGTCATGCCCATTGCTTCAATTGCAGAAGCCATTGTATTGGCAGGGTACATCCCTCCGCACGCGCCGGCACCCGGC
>CAYTGJ010000178.1:0-8066 GCA_964437245.1 uncultured Chitinophagaceae bacterium | reverse complement strand
CTCTCCGGTAGAAGCATCGATTGTCAAACCAGTTGTAGAGGAGAAGGTTCCTCCCGTAGTTCCGGTCAGTGTTACTGATTGTAACCCACCGTCTGTACATATTGGAGATGCATACGAAATTGTGGCAACTGGAAGCGTAGTAATTGTAATATCATCGGTCGCTGTAACTGCCGCACAACCATTCGCTGCAGCAATGGTATAGGTTACTGTATAAGTTCCAGCGGTGCTGGTCAATGGATTAACCTCTCCCGTAGCAGGATCAAGGGTTAAGCCAGTCGTAGAAGAGAAAGTGCCGCCTGTAATTCCGGTCAGTGTTACTGATTGTGCTCCGCCGTCTGTACAAACTGGGCTGGTGTAAGAAATTGTAGCCGTTGGAACCGGGGTAACTTCTATACTACCAGTGGCCGTTGGTGTTCCACATCCGACGGTCGTTACCGTATAATTAAAGGAACCACTTACAGTTGGAGTCCCGCTGATCGTCACTACACCCGCCGCATATATTCCTGTCACTCCCGCCGGTAGTCCCGTAACAGTTGCTCCGGTCACATTAGTCGTTGTGTATGTAATGGAAGTTAGAGGAGTATTGATACAAACCGTCTGAGCTGCTGTAGCCGGAGCCGAGCTAAGAGTTATGGTGGCAGAAGGCCGCACGATAACAACTATCCTGGTACGAAGACTTTCACAACTTCCTGAACTCTGGCTTACATAATACCTGAGGGTATCAGGAGAAGTCGTCACAGGAATGGGAGCCGTTGTAGAACCCGTTCCTCCGGTAGGCACAGTATACCAACGCAATCCTGTGCCGGTAGCAGACAAAGCGGTAGCCGTCTCATTCTGACAATAGACAATAGTATCATCCGCTACTACAGGAGGCAAAGGAGGGAAAGATGTACACAGTATGCTTGAGGGTACAATTTGACGAGCAATGCCCGCCGCTGTATTTTGAAATTCGAATACATTGACATTACCTCCTGCATTTTCACCATAGTGAATCTTAATAAAATTCAATCCCGCATTCAGCGACACCGTATTCGACACCGTATTCGCTCCGTGTAATCCTCCGTTATTAATCGTAGCAGAACCGGTAGTCGGAGTGAGAGAAATTGCGTTGTCATTGATCCACAGATATGAGGCATCATCGCTGGTAAGATAGAAAGTATAGTTTCCGGCAACCGGGATGTTAATCGCTCCGGTCCATCTTACGCTATAATAATCAGGGTCAGCCAACGTCCCTCCCGCAGGGGGAACAATATTTCCCCAGGAATCACTCAAACTAAAGTTAATACCTAAGTCAGTTCTCGTAAGTGCTGGAGAATTAGACGTAAAAAAGCCTTGTGCATCTGCATAATATCCGGCATAATACTCTCCTACCAATCCTGCGACAGGCGCATTTCCTTTGGAATCCGAGCAGTTACAGGCTGCAGGAAGTGAAGAGGGTTGAATACCCGTACAAAAAGCTGTTGCAGGCACCACTTGAGTACCTGTGATCCCCGGTCCAGACCATCTTAGTCTTAAACGGTTATCTCCCGTTTGCTCTCCGAAAAGGATCTGAATATTATGATACCCCTGACTTAAATAAATTGACTGGGTTACGGTTGCATCCGAGTGTGTTCCCCCATTATTAATAAATGCATTGGCCAACACTACCGGATAAGCAGTCGCATTGTCGTCTAAAAACATGTAACTGGCATCATCGCTGTTGAGATAAAAAGTATAGGTCCCCGCTGTAGCAATGTAAATACTTCCTCTGTAACGCGCACTGAATGTATTCTGGTTTCCACCCGTTCCAGCAGCCGGAGGGATTGGTACATTCCAGTCATTGTTGGTATAGTTAAGATTTCCTTCTATCCTGTTAGTAGAACTGATGGAAGAAGGGAAAAAAGTGGGAACGTCTGCAAAATATCCTGCAAAATACTCTGCATACAAGCCTTGCTGCCCTGTATTTCCGGCAACATCCTGCCTCGTATTACACTGGGCTTGTACTGTTAAGATATTTGTTAAACTTATAAATAGAATCAGTAAATATTTTCTCATAAAATACCAGTTGCGCTCTCTTATACCTTATTTATATTTTAGTTTATTAGTTTTCCCAAAAGCACTGCCTTCACAATGGGTCTGAGAGAATATGGTGATCTTACTCCAGCGATTGAATTTCTCATTAGCATGATTGAACGTAAAACAACCTCATAAGTTACTCATTTAAAAGCATTTGATTTTTCAATTACTTCCATACAGGAATAGTATCCTATTAATCCCATCCGCTGTTTTTTAGTAACCCGTCTTTATAACCATCTGATAACAATACACATACTAAACAAATCATACATCACACTTCTCTGGATTAACCTTAAAGTACGTACTTATTATAATAATGTTACAAATTACTTTTAATACTAAAATACAATTGTATGTGATTTTCCAGTCTTTTTAAATAGTATGACAACAAAAAATTGAAATTCTATCCAGAACAGGACAACATAAAAAATACACTTGTAATAGGATTTTCACTTTTTCGACTTGAAATATTTCAGCTATTTTTATCTTATTTCAAGATTTTACTTTACTAAATAAATAAAATATTCTGATTAAAGCTGAGAATCCACTTCCTCCTCTCTCTTTCTCCTTTGATTCGGAATGTAATAAAATGTATTATTTTGAGTATTCTTTTAATTTCCCTTTTGCTCGCCTGGCATAGCTTCCCTTTCTTCCTGCAAGTTCCTTCCATACCGCCATGGCTTCTTCCTTTTTTCCTGTTTCAACATAGATTTGGGCCATATACCATCGAGCCTCTTCGTAACGGGAGTTAGCCGGGAATACTTTCATAAATCCGGACAACGCCGCCTCATAGTGCATTGTCCTGTAATCTGACATTGCAGTATAATAGAGTGCCTCCTGATTCGGCGGTTGAACTGACAACAACTCTGCAAATGATTCTTTAGCCTCTCGGTATCTTCCCTGTTCAAACAATCGTTTACCTTCTTCGAAACGATTGTTTGTCGCAGACTCATCCTGCAACGGTTTGGACCGTTTGGCTTTCTCCTCCTCCATTTTTTCAGACAATACTTCCGGGATATTACCCTCTTTAGACGACAGTGAAGGCTGTACGGGTTGTTCCTTTGTTGCTAAAGTATCTCCTGCTGCAAGAGCTTTCTGTGCGGAAAAGTTTTCTATTTTTTCTCCTTTTTTGTGTACACCAGCACTTTCTGCCTGAATTTTGCCACGGGAATCCGCTTGCGGATCAATATAGGCATCCGAATAGACGGGGAGAGCTGCTTTAGATTCCTCCGTACCTTCCTCCGCTTCCCCTGCTTCTATCGCAAGACGGGAACCAATACTATCAGGAGACATCCGTTTCTCAGGAACCGAGTCCTCCTGACGCTTTCCCGGCTTTGCCTGTTCCTTTACGATCACGTTGTCTCCGGAGAGTTGGTCATACAGATAAACGACCAGACCGGAAACCATCAGCAATCCCAAAAACATAGCCGCTATTTTAATAAAAACAGGATTACTATTTCTTCTGCCCGACTGTCCTGGGATATTTCTGTTGATTTCGGCCAGAATAGTTTGTGCTTTTTTAGGATCCTGAAACAAGGCATATCCTTCTATCGCTTCTGAAACCAATGGATCCGAAAGCATTACCTTTTCTATTTCGTATTTTTTCTTATTGGCTTGTGCTTCCTTCTCATGACTATACTTCGGACCAGAATAACTTTTCCGGAGAGGAGCCGGAGCTTTTTCTTCCTCATAGTGCTCGGCCAAAGCATCCAGTTCTCTATTTTTTGAAGAAGGTACCGAAGACTTAGAGGGTATATTATCCGGAATGACCTCCTCCTTCAGATACTCAAAAATATCCTCTGTAGAAGGAAGTTTATCTTCCTGCCTGTGAAATATCTTTTTCTGCTTATTCACCTTCCATGCAATTTTTTAAATTCCGCTTGCCGTTCTGGATATAGCTTTTAACTTTATTCATTTCATACCCTGTGATTGCAGCTACTTCCTTATAGCACTTTTCGTCTATATAAAACAGATGCACACATTTTTTCTGCTCTTCAGCCAGTTTTTCAAGGCATCCATCCAACTTGCTGAATGATTCTTCCGAGTCCCTTTCTTCTACAGGATGCATATGGTAAGCGATTTCCATAAATTCGCTTTCGGTATCTTCAAATTTCAGATCAATCTTTTTGTTTGCTCTCAGGTACATCAGACAATAATTCCGGGCCACCACGTGTATCCAGGGTCTAAAACTGTCTATTTTGTGTTTTTTAAGGTCCAAAAGCAGTTTCTCAAAAATATTCATCACGGCATCCCTGCTTTCCTCTTCATTTTTCAGGTATTTCATACAAACACCTAACACCAGGTGGCTATAGCGCTGAAACAATTCTCCTGCATAACCGGTATAGCCGGAATTCTTATACCGGTCTATTAATTCCAGATCTGAAAATTCAAGTTTGATATGTTGCTTTCTAAAAAACACGGGGACCTCTAAAAAAACGTCACTGCAAGATACAGTATTCTGCTTTTTTTCAAAACAGCTCTCTCTTTTTAAATCCTTCTTAACCGAAAAACATTCTAAAAAACACGAACCTGTGCCAATCCAGGTATAAAAAAATCCTTTTCTATACCTGGATTGGCACAGAAAAGGATTTGAATTCAGAGAAGGTCAAAGGCAATCCCTTCTTACTGCTCCTTAATGATCTTATAGGTCTTCTGCTCCTGGCCCGAGGTTATCTTCAGAAAATAAAGACCACTGCCCAAATCACGTCCCACTTCTATGACCTGATTGGCCAATTCTCCGTTACGAACATATAATGTTTTCCCGTTTACATCCACTATCTCCAGTGCGATAAACTCATCTGCGTCTCCGGAAATCAGCACGTTGGTGGTTGAAGTGAACGGATTAGGCAATATGCTCACGGTACCTACAGAATTCCTTCTGACATTCTTTACTTCACTGCTCTCCTGCGTCCCGTCAAAATCCTGCTGAACAATTCTATAGTAGACTAATCCGCCCGGCGGCTCCTGGTCTGTAAAGCTATAATAACGGATCACATTGGAATGATTGTTTCCGGGAACCTGCCCGATCGATTCCCAATTTAGTCCATCCACTGAGCGTTGTACAATAAAGAAGTTATTGTTATTTTCAGAAGCCGTAGCCCACTCCAGCAGGACATCCGAAGTTCTGGAAGTAGCGGTAAAGTCCAGCCAACTCACCGGAGTAACAATACAAGGTCCTATATCCATCGCCTGTACCGGGATACGATCACAATCCATTCCGGCAGAAAAGATCATATTGAAGAATCCGGGATACTGGCAATTACAGCCCCAGATATTTCCTATCCCATTAAAATCAATGATTCCTGCTTCATCAAACACGGTAGAATTCATCGGAATAACTGGTCCTGATCCCGGTTGAGTTCTCATGATCTGAAACCCTCCTGAATTATAGATCCGGTAAGTTTGTCCTGCTACAAGATTCAACCCTCCTAACGGGATCTGTACAGGATAACTCATATTCGTATTATTACACCCTCCTCCACAATCGTATACTCCTACGTTGTTGAAGCTATAGTTCACAGGGCTGCCTGAGATGGAAACACCTGGGGTTCCGCTGGTAACATTTCTGACATCAATACTCAGGTTTACGGTACTGGTATAGCCCGGATACATCAGGTACACCGTGACCGAATCAAAGGTCATGTCCTTCAAGGCTGTAAACTGAAGGTACTGATCCGTTGTATTGGTATATCCCTGCTGCCCTCCTTGTGTCCGGTACGTCTGAGTAGCACTTACCGCCGGATCCATCGGAGCATCCACATTCAAAGGTCCTTTGCTTATTTTGAAAGAAGAAGCATTTTTGACATAATAGGTCGCAGGAGCAGTCAGTGGAGGAGTCGTATAGGTTCCGCCGGTATTCAGTAATGTTCCGCCTGTAGGATCATCATACCATTCAAAAGGTCCGGTACCGGTCATTGAAAGCGTAGCCGTATTATTGGAAGGATCATCGCTGCAGAAGTCACCGTTTGAAGGACTTCCCAGAGAAGAGGTAATGTTAATATCATCGCTTTGTGTACCGCAGAAAGGATGGGTCACCACTACCCGGTAGGTTCCGGGAGCATTTACATAATAGGTCCGGGCATTTGCTCCGGGAATACTTGTTCCTACCGGAGATTGCCATTGGTACGTTACTCCCGAAGCAGTAAAGCCGGCATCCAGGTTATAAAAAGCAGGAGTGCACAAATTCCGGTCGCTTCCCAGATTAATGGAATATGTTCCGGCACTTACGACCACTACATCAGAAGCTGCTCCGCAGACAGGATGCGTTACCCAAACCCGGTATGCTCCCAGGTCACTGATCGTATACGTACGGCTGGTTGCCCCCGGGATCACGGCAGCATTTCGCTCCCAGATATAGGTCACTCCTGTACCGGAGACTATTGCATCCAGTGTCTGGGAAGGATTACAGGTAGCATAATCCGGGATCAGATCTACGGCTCCTACATTAAACTCTACCACGTCCACTGTCGCCGACTGAAGAAAACAAAAAGGGCTACCGGTTTCCGTGATCCTGACCGAATAAGTTCCTACAGTATTTGCAGTATAGTCAAACAAGTTCACCGTAGGTCCCGCTACAGCTACTCCATTTCTCACCCACGTATATTCATATCCTGGCTCATGATTGGCATTCAATATTACCGTACCACCAGTACATAATACCACCGGCGATGGATTAGAGATCTGAGCGGCAGAAGGAGGTACACAAGAGGGCGGGCAGAATTGTACAGCCGTAACAGGGACCCGGTCACAAATCGCTCCGGAAGAGATCTCCCAGTTGTATAGATGATTATAGGAATTCTGAACGATATTACCGTCGCTGACATTTGTATGAATATTTACAACACCCGCTACCTGATAAGGCCAGTTAGATGTGGGGTGTGAATTGCCATCGTAATGGATCTGTCCGCCGGAAGTAATAGCGTACATACGTAAATTTGTTCCTACCGGGACCGAAAGTCCTACCGGAATTCTATGTGGGGTAGTATTAGTTCCCCCCGCCACAGTTACAGCAGGAGAAGTAGCCAGTACAGTACCTGCACTGTTGGCCAACACTATTGAAACAGTAAAATTGGAATTCCATTGGTTATAGGCATGCACCGTCACATAATCCAGTACAAAAGCACTCGTCGCATCAAAGCGTAAATAATGATTAGAAAGGTTACCACTTCTTCCCCATCCGCTCAACTGACTTGCTGGTCCCACGGTATAGCTAAACGAAGAAGCATCTTCCACATAATAAGTAGTAGTAGCCGAAAGCGGCGGAGTGGTATAACTAGTAGAGTTCGCCTGTACCAGGGTTCCACCCGGAGCCGGACCGTCGTACCAGTTGTACGTCCCGCCCATTCCATTGACGGAAAGATCTACAGAAGAAGGTACTGTACAAAACTGCGCATTATTGGCTGTAATGGTAGAAGATGTAATGATGATCTCATCTTCTCTTATTCCACAACCGGGATCGGATACCTGAACAGTATAAGTACCGGCCTGGTTGGCCACATATGTCTGAGCAGAAGCTGCCGGTATAGGGGATCCATTGTAAGTCCAGAGATAGCTCACCCCCGGACCGGTATAGCCGGCATTCAGGGTAACGGTAGGAGGACTGCAAAGCGTCCGGTCAGGACCTAAATTAATAGAATAGTCGTCCGAGATCACGATCACATCGGATCTTGTACAGGATCCATTGTAGCTTACACATACAGAATACGTACCAGGAGCAGTCACTACCAGGTTCGGAACACTGGAAACTCCTGAACCATTCAGCCCTGTACTCCAGGAATAGGTATAATGAGGACCGGATGCAGGGACTCCTGCACTCAGGGTAATAGAACCTCCTTTTCCACATAATGTCTGATCAGGACCAAGATCAGGGGTCGGGCCCGCTGCTCCAAACTGACATCCTCCTATGAAATTAATATCATCAATGGCAAAATCGTCTCCGTTCGTACATCCTACTCCACTTTGCTCCAAAATTCTTAATTGAACAGGTCCTGATAATGCACCGGAATTCCAGG
>CAYTGJ010000177.1:0-8756 GCA_964437245.1 uncultured Chitinophagaceae bacterium | reverse complement strand
CAATAGTACCTTACGAACAACACATGAAAAACCACTACCATAAAGACCGTTACTGGTTTGCAATAATCGTTCAGCAATGGGTAATCCGGCCACAAATATTGAAAGCCCAACCCATCGCGGGTAAGGAAATAAAGCCCCATACTAAGAATGTACAGAGAATACAGAAGATAAGAGATTTCATACAGATATATATACAAAAAAATACTCAGCAGCCCCATGGCAATGATCACTCCATAAAAAATAGAAAGTATAAAATATTCCCTGGTAGAATATTCTACAAAAGAGTCCATATTCGAAACTGCCAGATTAAACCCTACCACTTCTGTAGCTTTGATACGAATAAAGCCAAGGTATTTTCCCTTTGGATAATGAGGCATATCAAACACAAAATTTTTGTGAATGTATTCTCTGCTGCCAAAAGGATGTATATCTCCCCCCTGATGCACTATATATCCCCCGGATGTATCCGGCAAGTAGAGTTCAAAAAAATCAATCTTGAAATCAAGGATCTCAAATACCTTGTTTACGGTTATATCTTCTTCTACCACAAGGTCAAACTTTACCCAGTAAGCAGTATTCTGATCCCGGTTATTGGCAATGATTATGGACAGGGAATCAAAATTCATTTTCCGGACCTCTTCGAGCGATAACAGTCCGGTAGTATCTTTTAAAACAGAAATGCGGGAATCAAAAGCCTCTATCCGGGTAGTCTGATTATTGATCAAAATAACCTCTCTTCCAAGTAAAACACTACTTGCCAACAACATGTACAATAATACTCCTACTTTAATTCTTATTCCCGGCATGGTACAACAGATCCGTATCAAGCAATTGTCCTTCTTATTTCCCATCTACCAATTTACTAAATTTAAGTTTTACTTCTTAGTTTCAAGGACTTACAAAACACTTAAAATTGTACTTATCATTTTTTTATAAATCCTGTTTTCCCTTTAAATACGGTTTAAACGGTCATAAGTAAACCTTTTACAGGTTAGTTTATTCTGGTATAAACCACTCATGGTTTGTGTTTTTTTAAGTATATTTACAGCTCAAAATAATGTGTAAGACCCTATTATGCTCGATTTAAAAACGGACATTCTTAAAAATAAGTATTGTAACAGCCTCACCAGTTATTCACGAAGAAAAACCCGTGTCGTGGATATAGGAGGAATTCCGATGGGTGGCGACTATCCTATCCGCGTACAATCCATGACTACGGTGGATACTATGAATACTCAAGGTTCGGTAGAACAATGCATCCGCATGATTGAGTCCGGCTGTGAATACATACGTATTACAGCACCAAGTATCAAAGAGGCAGAAAACTTAGGAAAAATACGGAAAGAACTTGAAATCAGAGGCTATACAACTCCTCTGATCGCTGATATCCACTTTACGCCTAATGCAGCAGAACTTGCTGCCAGACTGGTGCAAAAAGTCCGGGTAAATCCGGGCAACTATGCCGATAAGAAAAAATTCGAAAACATAGAGTATACTGATACTACCTATAAAGCAGAACTGACAAGGATCAGAGAGCGTTTTGAACCGCTCGTAAAAATCTGTAAAGAATACGGAACTGCCATGCGGATCGGGACCAATCACGGATCTTTGTCCGACAGGATCCTGAGCCGTTACGGAGATACTCCTTTAGGCATGGTAGAATCGGCACTGGAATTTATCCGTATCTGCGAAGATATGAACTACTACAATATGGTAGTTTCCATGAAAGCCAGCAACACGCAGGTAATGGTACAGGCCTATCGTCTGCTGGTACAAAAACTGGAAGAGGAAAAATTACAACCTTATCCGCTCCATCTGGGTGTGACCGAAGCAGGAGAAGGTGAAGACGGTCGTGTAAAATCAGCCGTAGGAATCGGGACCCTGCTGGAAGATGGCCTCGGAGATACCGTCAGAGTATCTCTTACAGAAGATCCTGAATTTGAAGCGCCGGTTGCCAAAATACTGATCGACCGGTATACAAACAGAACAGAGCATAAAGAAATAAAACCGGTTGAAATACCTCCGGTGAATCCTTTCCAGTACTTCAGACGAAATACTCAGGAAACTCTTAACCTTGGCGGGAGCAACGTTCCGCGGGTGATCATGGATTTCAGTAAGGTGGAAGATATCCAGATGGACGATCTGAAAAACATAGGTCATTTCTACCTTCCCCTGCTTGACAAATGGAGCATGAATGATCTGGGAAGTGACTTCATCTATTCCGGCGACCATCCCATCTCTTTCATGCTGCCCAATGGCCTCAAAGAGATTCAAGATTATAAAAGCTGGCTCACACAGGAAGATCAGCTTAACAAATTCCCGCTTCTCACCGGCGACGAGTATCTTAGCAGCCCGGGCCAGATGCATCAGCAACTGAACTTTGTGAAGGTCAATTACAAGCATATGAACGATGTGTTTTATGCTAAAGTTAAAAACGACCCTAATGCCGTACTGATCGTGACCACTCAGAACCTTCATGCAATGCCGGCACTCCGGAGACTCTTTTTCTATCTTATGGAAAATGAAGTAAAAAATCCGGTGATCATCCAACGACAGTTCGAAAATATGCCGGAAGCCCAGTTGCAACTATACGCTTCCACCGATGGAGGCGGCTTACTGGTAGACGGACTCGGAGATGGTATCCTCCTAAGTACAGAGCTTAATACCTTTTCCGACAAGGCATCCCAGCTAAACCACCTGAAAAGTCTGAACAGTCTCTCTTTCGGGATCCTGCAGGCCGCACGTACCCGGATGTCCAAAGCAGAATACATTTCCTGTCCTTCCTGCGGAAGAACTCTTTTTGACCTGCAGGAAACCACTGCGATGATCCGCAAACGTACCGATCACCTGAAAGGAATTAAGATCGGAATTATGGGATGCATTGTAAACGGTCCGGGCGAAATGGCCGACGCAGATTACGGATATGTAGGCGTAGGAAAAGATAAAATAGCCTTGTACCGCGGTCAGAACGTTGTTAAAAAAGCGGTCCCTTCTGATAAAGCGGTGGATGAATTGATCGAACTGATACGGGAAGACGGAAAATGGCAGGAAGTTGTCGCCACCGAGTAAATTACTAAAACGGACATGAGTTATGAAATACAATTTATAACTCTCTACCCAATACGACAGATGAAAATTAAAGATTATTTCAAGGTAGGCGAAGTTTTTGGATATTATTTCCGTAAAAAGGATCCTACAAGACCGATGAATACGAATATAAAGCTGATGCACTGGAGTAATAAAATCTCTATTATCGGCATGCTCATCGGGCTGATCGTTATTATCTATAAAAATTTTATCCGTTAGTTTTCACTTCTCTTCATGCATATTGAGGAATACAGGGAATATTGCCTCTCCAAAAAAGGAGTTACGGAAGAATGTCCTTTTGGACCGGATACTCTTGTCTTTAAAGTCATGGGAAAAATGTTTGCTCTCGCTGACATTGAACTTTTTCAAAGCATCAACCTCAAATGTGATCCTGAAAAAGCGGTTTCGCTCCGCGAACAATATGAAGGAGTGACTCCCGGATACCACATGAATAAGAAACACTGGAATACTGTACTCATGAATGGAAGTCTCCCTGATCACCTTATAAAACAATGGATCGATGATTCTTATGAACTGGTGGTAAATGCGCTGACCAGAAAACAAAAACAGAAGCTGGCTTCTTTAGAATAAACTACTCCCCTGGCAGAGGTAATTAGTAGTTCATTCACCTAATAAAAAGCGATCCCGTTGTAATTACAACGGGATCGCTTTTTATTAGGATCGTCTGTTTCTGTGACTAATTCATAAAGACAATCTTTTGTTTGAATTCTTTTCCTGAAGCAGGGAAAGCCACTGCTATGTAAGTACCAGAGGTTAAAGAAGCTCCTGAAACATTCAGAAGTTCGGAAACATTCCCCGCAGCATCACTGATATATGCAGTTGAATATACCTTTCTTCCCAGCAGATCATACAATTCTACCGGAATTCGCTGGTCTGCTTCTGCTCCGGTAATAACGACTCTTACCTCCGATCCTGCAGTGCTGATATTGGGTAAAAGCTGGAATGACAATTCCTGTCCTTCACTAAACACTTTCACAATACCAGAATAAGTATATGTTCCGTCAAAATCAGTTTGTTTTAACCTGTAATAAGAAATTCCTGCGGGTGCATTGTTATCAAATTCTTCATATACATTGATACGGTTACTGGTTCCAGCTCCCGCTACCACCAGAATATCGGTAAAATTAATCCCGTCAGTAGAGCGCTGTACCGTAAAATATTGATTGTTAATCTCCGAAGCAGTAGACCACGTCAGCGCTACAGTTTTAGGTTTCACATACACCGCAGTAAAATCAATCAGCGTTACCGGAGCCGGGACAGTGGCATAAGCAGTGACAGGTGTCCTTCCACAAGTAGAGGCCTGTGATCCAACGGTGATCCTCCAGTCAAACATACCCGGATATCGTTGTGTCTGTGGACTATTCTGTGTAATATCCACCTCCGGATGATTCGTGATATGATAAGGTGTAGGAGTAATAGTCACAAGGTTCCAGTACATGATCGCCTGGATATTCCCTCCTAATCCTCCCATGCTGTTTTGGCCTTCGTAGCTGATCCGGTACGAATGTCCAGCTACCACCGGATAGTTGAAACTCAGATAAAAATTCTGCACTCCCGGAGTCATCGGAGCCGTTACGGTAGAATCTATCGTAACAGTAGTCCCTCCGGTATAATCATGAATAGTTAAAGATACCCTTGAGGTAACCCAGGTAGCTGCAGTCACATTCACCGCACAAGTGATGCGGGTAAGGGTAAAACTTGAATTAGCCGTAAAATCAAGCCAGTTATCCCCCTTTGGCAATCCCAAAGCTGTAGGACCAGGACTTCCTCCGGCCACAGGGTCACTGGTATTTAACAAGGCTACACTTTTGCTCGAAAAGGCTGGTAAAGAAGTATTCTGTACATAATATGTAGTGGTCGCACTTAATACAGGAGTGTTATAAAGTGTGCCGGTCTGCACCAGCGTGCCTCCTGTAGGAGCATCGTACCATTCGTATACGCCACCTCCGTTGTCTACATTCAGAGTAGTAGACCCTGGTGCTACAAATGTATTATCGTGTCCTACCGGTAATCCGGCGTGGGCATCTACTTGGGCTGTACCTGTCGCCAGGCCGTTACAGCCTCCATTGTCTACTACAGACACCAGCGAATAAGTATGTGGAGCCGTTCCGTTGATAATATAAGGTGAAGTAGCAATTCCGCTGACAGCCGTCTGAGGATCCCCGTCAATGGCATACGTCAGTGTCCACGGTCCGGCCCCTGTCAGGTCTACAGACAGCGGAGTAGTCGTCCCGTCATTACATATCGTGGCATCTCCTGATAAGGTAGCCGTAGGGCCGCTTGTGCCAATTACAAAGGTTGCTGTACCCGGACACATTTGTCCTCCCTGAGTCTGGATCACAGAAAGGCTATAAGTACCCGGAGCTGAAATATTGATCGTCGGAGAAGTTTGCCCGGTAGACCAACTATAGCTGGTATATGGATCCGCAGCCCCCAGGGTGATCGGAGTACTGCATACCATCGTAGGGCCTGTAGGAGTTACGGTAAAAGGAGCACAACAGGAATTCACCGCACAGCTCCACGGGATGATAGAACCTGCCGGAGCGATCCATTGTTCGTTGGAAGCAGAACCCGTAGAGCCCGTAAATCCCCAGTAAACGGAAGGATTTCCACCAAAAATATTGGCCACAATATCATTGGTATAGGTCATAGTCAGCACTCCTTCTTCATACAATTGTAAGGTATGCGCCACCGGATCCCAAACTACCCGTATAGTATAATAGTTGTTGGCATTTACCGCACAATCTTCCAGGTCACGGCCTCCCAATACTGGCTGAACGGTTGTAAGTCCACTGGTTCCCATGAAAAAATTTCCGGTATTGTTCACATCCCCATTGATATCAATAGCAATATGATCCTGCGGTATCTCATTCGTTCCTCCTGAGGCTGTGCCATCATAGGTATCAAATTCAATAGATATGGAAGGCGTAACAATCGGACCGCCTCCTACCCCCAGGAAACCTCCACCACCTCCAATGGCATTGAGTCCTTGATTTTGAAAAGTAAACGTAATCCCATCTCCTCCGTCAGGTCCGTTTTCACAGCCAAAAAACATATCAAAACTCATATCAAACGGCTGGGTAAGGTCATGCTTGGTCGTACTCCAGGCCGAAGCCGTTTGCCAGGCTCCTACCGAGGAAGTGGTAAGACGTACAAGTCCTCCTCCATGATTAACAGCATTTCCGTTCACCTGGTAGGTCTGCGCATAAGAAAAAGCCGTCCATCCAAAGAAAAGAAGAGAAAGAGAAAACCTCTTTAAGTTTGTTAGTGATACGATCCATTTATTTTCACGTTTCATTTTTGTAATAGTTAGTTAAGTATTCAGTATAGTTAGTTGTTCTATCTGTCTATACGGTAAAACCTGTTACGTAACCTAAATTGTTCCTTTTTTTTACAAATATTTAAAGAAAATATCCTATGGCAAACCGGGGATTTAACGGATGAAGAACAATCGCACAAAAGCATATAAATCACTAAAAAACAAACAAATATAAAAACCAGTATATTTATTTAGACAAAATGAAAGCAATTCAAGCGCAAGAAATTATAAAAATTACTATTAATCTTCTTAAAGTCCTTTTATGCGCTTAACTACCGGTTTTTTCTCAAAAAACAGGCCTCCTTACATCGTCTGAAGTAATATCCTGATCAAAAAGTGAGAAATCCTGGATCGTACTCAAGAGAAGAGTACTCTGTATTTGTTTTATACTATTTTCATGTCTTTGCTTTAAATATGATACTTCTACTAATTATATAAAAAACAACAATTCCATCTCTTTTACTACCTAAAACTATATAGTACATATTAATTAGAAAAAATATACAAATACTCATTTATCAAGTATAATTTTAAACTTATATTTTATAAATTTTATTAAAAAGTAATATTTAAAGCTAAAAAACAAAGCAAAATTATAAAATAAAAAATAATTTTACACTCATAAGGTTATTAATAAAATACAATTATGACAAAAAGAGGATTCCTGATTGACATGGATGGGGTGATTTATAAAGGGAAAGAACCCATTCCTGGAGCAGTACAGTTCATCAATAAGTTGAAGAATGACAATATCCCTTTTAAATTTTTAACCAATAATAGTCAACGTACCAGCCGGGATGTATGCTATAAACTCAATTCTCTTGGTTTTCGGGTAGAAGTAGACGATATATTTACCTGTGCTATTGCCACTGCCCGCTACTTATCCTCGATCAAACCCGAAGGAACCGCTTACGTCATCGGTGAGGGGGGACTGCTGACAGAACTTCACAACCATGGGTATTCGATTGTAGAAGACAAACCCGACTATGTAGTCATAGGAGAAGGCAGAACGATCATGCTTGAAGCTGTTGACAAGGCAGTAAATATGGTCATGAACGGTTCCAAACTGATTGCCACGAACCTGGATCCGAACTGTCCGGTAGACGGAGGGAAATACCGTGCCGGTTGCGGAGCATTCGTTTCAATGATCGAATTTGCTACCGGTAAAAAAGCCTTTAGCGTGGGAAAACCTAGTCCGATTATGATGAGAATGGCAAGAAAAGCCCTTAAACTGACCACCGATGAAACCATTATGATCGGTGATACCATGGAAACCGATATCCTGGGAGCCGGAGCAATGGGCTTTACCACCATACTTACCCTCTCCGGGGTAGCCAGAAAGGATACATTATCCAATTACGGATATTCTCCGGACTTTATTATAGATTCTATTCAGGACCTGCTGGACGAGCAGTTGTTTCATTCCATCCTGTACAAGGACAAGGAGGCTATTCACGCAGCCTGAATACATTAATTTGTTTTGTTAGTTAGTTAAGTCATGCGGGTTATCTTTCAGGTTGATAGCCCGCACTTTTTTTATCCCTGTCATAGCTTCCTGAAAATAACATACCAGATTCCAGGATACCAGAAATCATTATAGCATATTCTCTTTCCTGAATAAGGAAACATAGAAATCCACCTTATTTATCTGGTCTCTTCTATCTTAAAATTAACCAGGACCATGCTTTAAATCATCCAGACATGGATACAATAAAATTAGTAAGTTCTCTCCTTTTACCGGATTACAAGCTTATCCGATCTTCTGACCTGATCAAGATTTGAAATCACCTCCATCATATAAACTCCTGGCTCTAATGTAGCAGGTAACTGGATTTCTTCCAGGAAAACGCTCTCTGTCGTGAAAGCTATAGCTCCGGTGATTGTATATAGGGTCAACTGACAATTTCCATTTTCTGATGTTTCCGAAGACCTTAAAAAAATCTTTTTGTCTTCTCCTACCGGATTCGGATACACGTTTATATCCGAAATAGCTTTCCGGATATAATGGACTACAATCGCTTTCAGTTCTTCTGTCTTCCCATCAATATCTACCTGCCGCAGACGATAATAGTTTTGTCCTCCATACGGGTTCTCATCTTCAAACGAATAATGCTGGGAAGAGGCACTATACCCTCTACCGTTTACTTCTCCCAGCTTCTCATATGCTATTCCATCCTTACTTTTTTCTATTATAAAATAATCATTCCGGTCTTCGGAAACGGTGCTCCACTCCAACAGGATACCACTTCCTGTCCTGACTCCTGTAAAGCTTAGAAGGTCAACGGGTAAGAACACAGGGGGAACTGTTAATGGATTAGGGAGCCCGTCA
>CAYTGJ010000176.1:0-8810 GCA_964437245.1 uncultured Chitinophagaceae bacterium | reverse complement strand
GTCGGAAACGCTGATGGATATTGACCTGAAAGAAATTAATGCCACTGCTGCTGATCTGGTACAGTATACAGGCCCCGCCTCCAACGATTTTCTAAATAAGTTTGGAATGATGAACGGCAAGGGAAGATTTACAGGGCTTGTCAGCGTTTTTGCGATCAATGGCGCTTTCAATACCGGTTTGGGTAGTTTCTCTTCCGATATCAGATTTGAAATTAATGAGAAAGATCAGGAACGTTCTTCTTATGACGGTTCTCTGACTACTAAAAAATTTGATCTTGGAAAATTGTTTGGGTTCGACTTTGTACAAGAGATCGATATGAGTGGAAGTATAAAGGGAGAAGGGCTTTCGATTGACAAAGCGTCTTTAAAACTTGAGGCCGTCATTGACCGGCTGGGATTGAACTCATACGATTACAGAAATATTGTGACCAACGCTACGCTTTCCAAAAGTTTTTTTGATGGAAATATCAGTGTGAACGATTCTAACCTGGTGCTTGAAGCAGTGGGAAAGATTGATATGAAAAAATATCCTGAAGAGTTTGATATTGACGGAAAGATTGAAAAAGCCTATCTGGAAAAATTAAACCTCGTAGAAACTATTACCCATATCAGTTCGGAGTTCAGAATAGATTTTAAAGGAACAGATATTGACAGTATAGAAGGAACTGCCAATTTTAGCAATACCCAGATTGTATCAAAAGACAAAGAGATTGCTGTAAAGTCCTTGGATCTTGTAGCCGAAAGAGCAGATGATGGCCAGCGAAGCATCAACCTGGTTTCCGATATTGTAGACGCCACTATACAGGGCGATTTTGAGATCACTTCCCTGATTGCAGATGCAAGTACCTTATACAAAGAATTTGAGCTTTTTTACGATCAGGATAAAGCGCAGGTGAGAGAGTATTATTCTAAAAAAGAAAAAACCAACCGGAAGAGATACGTCAGTGATTTTGCGATTAATCTGAAAAACATCAACCATCTCATGGAGCTTTATTATCCTGGTATTTATATCGCGCAGAATACATTGGTCAACGGAGAGTTCGCTTCTGGGAACACCGCAAGGTTTTCTGTATATTCCAGCATTGACAGTTTGTTTTATCAGGGAAATGAATTTTATAAAAACACTATTGATCTTTCTCTTTCCAAACTGGTAGATAGTTCCAATGTACTGGCAACGACTTATCTTACTTCCGGAGTTCAGAATTTTAAAAATTCATTTAAAACAGAACGTTTTGTTTTTGAAGGTTACTGGAATCAGGATCAGATCGATTTCTCCTCGTTCCTGGCTCAGACAGGTAATACAAACAGGCTCTCTCTGAATGGAAGTCTCTTTATTGAAGAAAATAATAAAAGACTTTCGTTTGCCAATTCCTATATGGATGTGTTGGATGAACGCTGGATACTATCCGATTCGAGCAGCATTGATTTCAGCAAAGCGGATCTTACCTTTAATCATTTCCGGATCTTTAACAAACGACAGGCCGTAATGCTGGAAGGAAACTTCTCGGCAGACGAAGGAAAACAAGCTTCTCTGGTTGTAGATAATTTCAGACTTAAAAATCTCAATCCGATCCTGAATTATAAGTTAAATGGAGTGCTGGATGGACTCGTAAAAGTCCGGAATATTTATAAAGAACTTGATTTGACGGGCAATGTTTCGGTAAAGGCATTCAGTATCGATGATTTTGTTTTCGGAGACATAGTGGGAGGAGCAGAATGGCAGGAAGAAGAAAAGCAGCTTCATATCAAAATGGATCTGATGCGTGATGAATTTAAAGCTATTAATATTGCCGGAAATATTAAGCCTCCTCAGGAGGATAAAAAAGAAATTATAAATCTTCTGGCCAATTTTAATTCGGCGGACCTGGGCTTTATTTCTCCGATCCTGAAAGGAGTCATGAGTGATATTTCCGGATCGGTAGATGGTAGCTTGAAAATTTCAGGAAGCTTTGATGACCTTCGTTTGAAGGGAGAAGCAAATGTGGAGAAAGGAAAATTCAAGATCGATTATTTGGGAAGTACCTATCTCTTTAACGACAAGATTTACTTTACCGAAGACCAGATACGTTTTAGAAATATGGCCCTGACGGATATGAATGGGAATAAAGGGAAAATAAACGGAGGAATTGCATACGACGGATTCCGGAATTTTCTGGTGGATATAAAAGGAGATTATAAGAATTTTAATGTATTGAATATCTCTGAAAAAGAAGAAAGTCCTTTCTATGGTACCGCTTATGCTACAGGGACCTTCAGCATTTTCGGACCTTTTAATGATCTGGAGATTCGTGTAGATGCCAAAACAGAAAAGAATACCCGTATATATATTCCGTTGACAGGGAGTGGTGAAGTTTCACAAAAAGATTTCATCTCTTTTGTAGAAGTCGTCGATAATAAAAAAGTTGTCAAAAAAGACAGTGTCAGTAATTCCTCTCTCCGGATGAATTTCAATATGGAGATTACTCCGGAAGCGTATACGGAGATTATTTTTGATAAGCGTTCGGGCGATATTATAAGAGGTCGCGGAGAAGGCCATCTGGAATTGCGTTACGATAGCAGAGGTGACCTGTCTATGTTCGGCCATTATACGATTTCCGAAGGATGGTATAATTTTACCATGGCAGGAATTGTGAACAAAGAGTTCAGTATTAGCAAAGGAAGTAATATCTCCTGGAATGGTGATCTTTACCAGGGAGTCCTGGACATCAAGGCCCGGTACAATCAACCGGTTTCATTGAAACCGCTTATTGCCGATTCTGTTCTGACCAAGAGACCGGATATGCAACGGTTATATTCCACGGATGTGATCCTGGGAGTAAAAGGAAATTTACTTTCTCCGGAAATCAGTATGGATATTGATATCCTGCGCTATCCATCCGATCCCGAGCTTGCTTATATGATTACAGCATTTGAGACCAGGATCAAAACAGATGAACAGGAACTGAACAGGCAGGTGTTTAGCCTGATCATGCTCCGGAGCTTTACCAGCAGTAATTTTAACGGAGTGTCTTCGGTAGGTTCTTCTACCGTGAGTGAACTGCTTTCGGCTCAGCTCAGTCATTTTCTCTCGCAGGCAGATCAGAATCTGGAGATCAATGTGAATCTGAAAAATATGGATAGAGATGCGTTGAATACGTTTAATCTGAGATTTGCCTATACCGCACTGGATGGACGATTGAGGATATCCAGGGACGGAACTTTTCAGAATGTTCAAAATAGTACGCAGGCCAACGTCAGTAATATAGCCGGAGAATGGACTGTAGAATACCTTCTGACCAATGATGGAAAATTGCGGATCAAACTGTTTAATAAGATCAATAACAATATCCTGATCTCTTCTGCCGGTACTACCAATACCTCGGCGGGGACAAGTTTGATGCATGTGCAGAGCTTTGATAACTTAAGGGATCTTTTTGGTAAAAAAAAGAAACGGGAAAATTTTGAAAGAGGTGTTCCGATGGATACGATTCTGGAAGACACACTCGTCGTTCCTCCGCCACCTGATACACTCAATACCGATACCGTTCAATAGATGGAGGAAATTAAAAAAAAGCAAATTACTGTTTTCTGGTTTAGAAGAGATTTGCGCTTGCAAGATAATGCAGGATTATATAGAGCGTTGAAAGAAAAAGGTTCTGTACTCTCTTTGTTTGTGTTTGATAAGGAAATTCTGGAAGAGCTTTCCGATCAACAGGATCCCAGGGTAACTTTTATTTACAAACAGCTTGAGAAAATCCATGCGGCATTGGGTGCACAGGGTACGTCACTGATCGTCAAGCATGGTACTCCTGTGGAAGCCTTCCGGCTTTTGATGGAGGAATATGAGGTACAGGCGGTATACACGAATCACGATTACGAACCTTATGCTCGCACAAGGGATACAGCTGTAAAGGAATTTCTTGGATCCAAAGGAATTGAATTATATACCTTCAAAGATCAGGTGATTTTTGAAAAAGATGAAATACTGACCGATGCTGGGAATCCGTATAAAGTGTATACTCCCTATAAAAATAAATGGCTGGCCAAACTTACGCCCTTTTATCTGAAGCCTTATCCCGTAGAGAAATATTCCGATCGTTTTTTAAGAATTAATCCGCTTCCGTTTCCTTCTCTTGAACAAATAGGGTTTAAACAAACGGATATCCCTTTGCCACCCGAGTCGGTTGCTCAAGGGCTCATCAAAAAATACCATGAGCAGCGGGACTTTCCTTTTATAGAAGGGACTTCAAGATTGGGAATCCATTTTCGCTTCGGTACAATTTCTGTCCGTGAGAAAGCCGTAAAAGCCCGCCAGCTTAACGAGGTTTGGCTAAGTGAACTGATATGGAGAGAGTTTTTTATGCAATTACTCTATCATTATCCGGAAGTGGTAACGAAACCATTTAATGGGAAATTCAATAAAGTTGCCTGGCGTACAGATCAGGAAGATTTTCAGAAATGGAGTGAAGGAAGAACGGGATATCCTCTTGTAGATGCGGGAATGAGAGAACTGAATGCAACTGGCCATATGCACAACCGAGTGCGGATGGTGACCGCCAGTTTTCTGACGAAACATCTTTTGATAGACTGGAGAATGGGAGAAACGTATTTTGCAGAACGGTTGCTTGATTTTGATCTGGCCTCCAATAACGGGAACTGGCAATGGTGCGCCGGTACCGGAGCGGATGCACAACCATATTTCAGGATCTTTAATCCTGTAGCACAGCAGCAAAAGTTTGATCCGGAATTTATCTATATAAAAAAATGGGTTCCTGAATATGGTACAGATGAGTATCCTGCCCCCATGATCGAGCATAAATCCGCTATTGCCAGGGCGAAGCAGGCTTTTCTGGTATTGGCCCAATGACCTGTATAAAAGTAGTTAGATTACTTTCTTTGTAAAATGGGTATATAGAAGTAGCAGAAAAAAGTCACTATAGTTTAACTAAACTTCATGATGTTATTGTTAAAGGAGGTAAATACAACGGCGGTTGTGGGAGTGGAGACGAGGGTCTGTAAAATAGTATTGTGGATGTTGTTGATACTATTGTCTGCCGGAAGACCGGTGTATGCTCAGAAAGATTCTTCCACAATTATTAAAAAAAGATTTATTCCTATGATGGCTACTGTAGGAGTAGCTTACACCGCTACCTGGATAGGATTAAATGAACTGTGGTATAAAAATTACCCCAGAACATCGTTCCATTTTTTTAATGATAACAATCAATGGATGCAGATGGATAAAGCAGGACATGCCATGACTGCGTTTCAGGAAAGCCGTTTAGGAGTTGACCTTTTGAAATGGTCGGGCGTTCCGGAAAAGAAAGCCATTATATACGGAAGCCTCACCGGAATTATTTTGCAAACTCCCATTGAGATATTTGATGGATTATCGGTAGAGTATGGTGCTTCCTGGGGAGACCTGGCGGCCAATACTACCGGTTCGCTTCTCGTGATGGGACAATATCTTTTGTGGAAGGAGCTGAGGATTCATATGAAGTATTCTTTTCATCAGACAGTCTATGCTTCCATCCGTCCGGATGCTTTGGGTGGGAATTTATCAGAACAATTACTCAAAGACTACAATGGACAGACCTATTGGCTTTGTGCGAATCTCTCTTCTTTCATGAAAAAAGAAACCTCTTTTCCCAAATGGTTAAATCTCGCATTGGGTTATGGAGCGCAGGATTTTATATATGCAGAGCGGCAGGATAATCTGATGGCGGGATTTGATCCTTACAGGCAATATTATTTATCGGTAGACCTGGATCTCACTAAGATCAAAACCAAAAGTGGTTTCCTGAAAAAGGTGTTTTATACGCTTAATATGGTACATTTGCCGGCTCCTGCGATAGAGTTTAATAAACACGGAGTAAAATTTCATCCTCTCTACTTCTAGGAAGTGGCAGAGAATATTCTTTAATTTTAAAACAAAAACGGAAAAAGAAATCATATGAAAATTGGCGATAAAGTACGAATGCTACATGGGAAAGAGGAAGGACGTATCGTAAATATTATAGATGCCAAACAGGTGGAGGTGGAAATTGAAGATGGATTCAGGATCCCGGCCCTTAGAACAGAATTAGTGATTGTAGCATCGGAGGAAAAAAATCTGGTGGCAGATCAGGAAGATGAAACCGTATCCGAACCGGATAAATGGAATGGGATCTATATTGCTTTTACACAATTCAATGATCAGACCTATGAAATGAATCTGATCAACGATACAGGTTACAAAACCAGTTTTGTGATAGGAGAGGAAAAGGAAAATAGTTACAAAGGCGTCTTTTCCGGTTTTGTAGAAAAAGAATCGTATGTGAAATTATCTGAAGTAAATATAAAAGAATTTGATCGCTGGCCTGATTACGTGATCCAGTTGATGTTTTTCCGGTATGGAGTTTCTGCTTTCCGTACACCCTTACTGAAGAAAATAAAATTCCGTTCGGCCACTTTTTTTAAAAGCCGTAAACTAGCTCCTGTCATTCATAAAGAATCTTTCCTGTTCAGACTGGACCAGGATGCTGTACGGATCGACGCAAAAATGCTGGAAGAAACTATACAGGAAAAGGGAAAGTCTGTAGAAGTAGTTTCTATTGCCAAACCTTCCAGGGAGGTAGACCTGCATATAGAAAAACTGACGGAGAATCCTGTGGGGATGAGTAATAGCGCTATGCTCGCCCTTCAATTGAATGAGTTTGAAAAAAATCTTGAAAATGCACTGGCAACGGGAATGGATGAAATTGTTTTCATTCATGGAGTAGGAAACGGAGTACTGAAAAAGGAAATACATAAAATACTCAGCAATAACAAAACAATAAAATTCTTTCAGGATGCGCAAAAAGAAAAGTTTGGCTATGGAGCTACTCTGGTGCGTTTGAAATAAGTTGCTGTCCTGAAAATTTTCCTCTGACTTCTTTGAAGATACCGGGAAATCAAAAAAACACGCTATCTTTGCAACAAGCAAGCCGTCTTATCGATCCCTGCTCTGGCGGGGGTAGGAAAGTCCGGGCAACACAGAGTACTGTACTTCTTAACGGGAAGGCTCCGGGCAACCGGGGACAGAAAGTGCCACAGAAAGCTAGACCGTCCTGACTTGTCAGGATAAGGGTGAAAAAGTGGGGTAAGAGCCCACTCGTGATGCGGTGACGTATCATTGGGGTAAACCTTACAGGTTGAAAGACCAAATAGGCCAACGCACGTAGGGCTACTCGTCCGATGTTGGTGGGTAGGTCGTTAAAGGCATGCGGCGACGTATGTCTCAGATAAATGATAAGAGTTCCCGGCTTCTGTCGGGAAAACAGAACCCGGCTTACAGGCTTGCTTTTTTTATTTTCTACAAATATTTTTATCTTACCGCACTATAAAGAAATATCTTATAAGATGGCAAAAATTCTCATCATAGACGACGAAAAAAGTATTCGTTCCACTCTTCGTGAAATTCTGGAATACGAACAGTACGAAGTGGAAGAAGCGAAAGACGGAGAGGAGGGGTTAGCGTTGTTGGGAAAGAACGATTATGATGTAGTGCTTTGCGATATACGGATGCCTAAAATGGATGGGATCGTGGTCCTTGAAAAAACCCTGGAAATGGAAAAAGGGGCTCCGCAGTTTATTATGGTGTCTGCCCATGGCACCATTGAAACCGCTGTGGAGTGTACCAAAAAAGGAGCATACGATTTTATACAAAAACCACCGGACCTGAATAGATTATTGCTAACAGTGCGTAATGCCCTGGACAAATCCGATCTTGTACAGGAGACCAAAGTTCTCAAGAAAAAAATTGCGAAGTCGAGCGATATTTTAGGCGCTTCCGAAGCGATTGAAAAAATAAAGAAAACAATTGAAAAGGTTGCCCCTACTGAAGCACGGGTGATGATCACCGGTCCCAACGGATCAGGAAAAGAACTCGTTGCCAAATGGCTGCATACCAGAAGTAACAGAGCCTCCGGACCATTGGTGGAGGTAAATTGCGCTGCTATTCCAAGTGAACTGATCGAAAGTGAATTGTTCGGTCATGAAAAAGGAGCGTTTACGTCGGCCATTAAGCAGCGGATCGGTAAATTTGAACAGGCCAACGGAGGCACTCTTTTTCTTGACGAAATAGGAGATATGAGTTTGTCGGCACAGGCCAAGGTGCTTAGAGCACTCCAGGAACATAAGATCATGAGGGTAGGGGGAGAAAAGGAAATAAAAGTAGATGTCCGTATCGTGGCCGCTACGAATAAAGACCTGCAAAAGGAGATCCAGGAAAACAGGTTCCGTGAGGATCTGTACCACCGGCTCGGAGTCATTCTGATCCATGTACCTCCTCTCAAAGAAAGACTGGACGATATTCCTGTATTGGTGGAACATTTCCTGAAAGAGATTGCTTCCGAATATGGAAATGCCGTAAAGGTAATTGATGACAAAGCATTGGAATATCTGCAAACCCTGCAGTGGTCCGGAAATATACGGGAGTTGAAAAATGTGGTAGAGCGTCTGGTTATTATGAGTGATAAAAAGATTACGCTGGAGGATGCTAAGATGTATGCGAAGTAGTGTGTTTGGAATATGGTGATTATTGATTTTATTATTATAATTTTACTGGGAATAGGAGCATACAAAGGATACAAAGATGGGTTGCTGGTGACAGTCATTAGTTTTCTGGCTTTTATCATCAGCATTCTGGCAGCCTTTAAATTGATGGATACCGGAATGCGTTTGTTAAGCAAATATGTTTCCAATCACGGACTGCTGCCTTTCCTGTCGTTTGTATTGATTTTTATCCTGGTATATATTGCCATTGTTTACCTGGCCAGGTTTTTAAAATCCGTGTTGGATTATACATTACT
>CAYTGJ010000175.1:0-8837 GCA_964437245.1 uncultured Chitinophagaceae bacterium | reverse complement strand
CGTGGAAGCACTCATCCTGGTGATCATTGTCGTGTTCCTGTTCTTACAGAGCTGGCGTGCCACCCTGATCCCTATTCTGGCCATCCCTGTCTCGATCATCGGTACGTTTATCTTTTTTATCCCGCTGGACTTTACCATCAATACACTGACCATGTTTGGTTTTGTCCTGGCCATCGGTATCGTGGTGGACGATGCCATAGTGGTGGTGGAAGCGACACAGCATTATATAGATCACGAAGGGTACTCTCCTAAGGAAGCCACCATCAAGGCCATGAAAGATATTTCAGGTCCTGTGATTGCGATCGCTCTTATTCTGGCAGCCGTTTTTGTACCGGTAGGATTTATTCCTGGTATCGTAGGACGCCTGTATCAGCAGTTTGCCATCACCATTGCCATCTCTGTGTTGATCTCGGCGTTTGTGGCGCTGTCGCTTACACCGGCCCTTTGTGCCATGCTCTTGAAAAAAACACACTTTGATGAAAATTCAAAAGGCCTGAATAAGTTTTTCTACAAATTCAACAACTGGTTTGCCCGTATGACGAACTCGTATTCCAAAGGAGTACAGACCTGTATACGAAAAGCTCCTTTAGTGATCATTCTTCTCATCTGTATATTTGCCGGCACCTTCGGGTTGTTTAAAAGTAAGCCCACCGGTTTCATTCCTACAGAAGATGAAGGTCGTATCTTTATTACGTTTGAGTTGCCGGAGGCTTCTTCCACTACCCGTACGGTGGCAGTGCTGAAAAAAATGATGAACATCATGGATTCTGTGCCGGGTGTAAACCACTATGCCGCCCTAGGAGGATTGAATGTGATTACGTTTGCTTCCAAGTCAAATAACGGGACGATCTTCTGCCAGTTGAAGCCATGGGATGAAAGAAAAGATAAGGCAAAGCAGTTGGAAGGGATCATCGCCGAGTTACAGAAACGGTTCTCAGTGATCAAAGAAGCCAACATTGTCATCATTCCTCCTCCTCCGATTCCTGGGTTGGGAAACTCCTCGGGATTCAGTTTTATTCTTCAGCAGCGGGAGAGCAACGATGATATCAAAGGGTTTGAAAAAGTGGTAAACGACTTTATGAATGCCGCTAACAAAAGACCCGAAATCGGAAGAGCATTCACGTTCTTTACAGCCCGTACCCCCGGATATCAGTTGACGGTAGACCGGCTGAAATGTAAAAAAATGGGCGTTTCGCTCAGCGATGTGTTCGGAACGGTACAGACTCTGATGGGGAGCCGGTATGTAAACGATTTTACTACTTATGGAAGAAATTTCCGTGTGGTGGTACAGGCCGACACCGCATACAGGGCTCAGATCACAGATCTTGAGAAATATTATGTGCGCAATCAGCAGGGAAAAATGATCCCGCTGAATACACTGGTTTCCTACAAGATCACGGAGAATGCTCCGCTCATCTCTCACTTCAATTTATTCCGTTCGGCTGAATTTAATGGCTCAGCCAAACCCGGTTACAGCAGTGGCCAGGCCATTCAGGCGCTGAAAGAAGTAGCCGCCGAGACTTTGCCGGCGGGATACGGATACGAATTTTCAGGCCTTACCCGTCAGGAAATAGAATCAGGATCAAGTTCTGTATACATCTTCGCACTTTCCATCCTGTTTGTATTTCTGTTCCTGGCCGCCTTGTACGAGAGCTGGTCGGTACCTTTTTCCGTCATGCTTTCAGTACCGCTGGGAGCCTTCGGAGCGATCCTGACCCTTTACCTTCTGCCGAAGCTGGACAATAACGTATATGCACAGATCGGCCTGATCACCCTCATCGGGTTGTCGGCCAAGAATGCGATCCTGATCGTGGAGTTTGCGAAAGAAAGAGTGGACAAAGGAATGGAAGTGGTGGCCGCTACGATTGACGCAGTAAAACTCCGGTTACGCCCGATCCTGATGACCTCGCTGGCTTTTATACTGGGAGTATTGCCGTTGGTAGTGGCTTCCGGAGCCGGAGCAGTAGCACGGAAAACGATCGGCTTTACAGTATTCGGAGGAATGGTGGCCGCTACAGGACTGGCCATCTTTATTGTGCCGGTGCTGTTTGTGATCATTACGCGTATTGCGTACGGAAAGAAAAAGCTGGCGGAACTGCAGGCTAATTATAAGGAGACCCCGGAGTAAAAGAGATTCGCTATTTTTTTAGGTTTAAGTGGTTTAAGGTCTGCCGGATTTCCGGTAGACCTTTGTTTTTGATACCGTTCCGGAAAAATTACGTGCTCTAAGAAACACAGGAAGAAAGGATTGGGTTCGGAATAGTTGCGTTGTAAATACCTAAATATTAGTATTGGCGACGACTGTACTTAACGGTATTTTTGCAAATTACGTCAGTGTGTAAGAACATTTTGAGAAGAGGAACAGTAAAAAAATGTGAGAGCAATTACATACAGGCGCTGATAAAAATATAGTTTGACTGTGAAAAAAATAATCAATAAAATTCACCTGTGGCTGGGACTGTCCGTAGGCCTGATCATTGTCCTGGTATCGGTCACCGGTTGTATTCTGGCCTTCCAGGTAGAAATAGAAAATCTCTCCCAATCATACCGGTATGTGGCAGAGGAAAACACAAAAATGCTTCCTCCTTCTGGCCTCGCGGAGATTGCTGGCAGGGAGATGCCAGGTAAAAAAGTCCATAGCGTCCGTTACGGAGCGAAAGACGAATCGGTTCGTGTAAGTTTTTACGACGATGATCCGGAATACTATTATCTGGTCTTTATAGATCCTTACCACGGAAATGTTCTTAAAGTAAAAGACATGGATCAGGATTTTTTCCGGATCATTCTGATGGGTCATTTCTATCTTTGGTTGCCTCATGAGATCGGCCAGCCGGTAGTGGCTACGGCCACCCTGATCTTTATCGTGATGCTCATTACCGGGATTGTTTTATGGTGGCCTAAAAACAAAGCCGCCGCCAGCCAGCGTTTTAGTATCAAATGGTCTGCCCGGTGGAGAAGAAAAAACTATGACCTTCATAATGTACTGGGCTTTTATGCTTGCTGGATCGCGATCTTTCTGGCGATTACGGGGCTTGTCTGGGGATTCGAATGGTTTTCCAAAGCCGTTTACTGGACTACTTCCGGAGGCAAATCGGCCATTCCCTATGAGGAAACTCTTTCCGATTCCTCTGCTACGGGTTCATTGTATAAGGTTCCGGTGGCAGATCTTGTCTGGGAAAAACTCAAAGCAGAAAATCCTGCGGCAGAAGTGATCGAAGTACATATCCCGGAAGACCACAGGGCTGCTGTAGAAGGAAGTAGTAACCCGGATGCTTGTACTTACTGGCAAACAGATTACCGATACTTTGATCAGTATACGATGAAAGAACTGTCGGTACCACATGCCTATGGAAGGTATACTCCTGAAATGCCGGTAGCCGATAAGATCATGCGGATGAACTATGATATTCATGTTGGGGCGGTACTGGGTCTGGCAGGGAAATGCCTTGCTTTTTTTGCCTCCTTCATCTGTGCCACTTTGCCCGTCACCGGCTTTATGATCTGGTGGGGAAGAAAGAATAAAAGCAAAGAAAAAACGAAAGGGTAAAAACATTGTTTTTACCCTTTCGTTTGCATGTTAGTTTAGTTGTATTCTTACCAGAAGCTCGAAGGACAGATCACCTGTTGTTTGGTACGCAACCTGTAACCCAGGATTACTTCATGAGACCCGCCTCCGAACTTGCTCAGGTGGCTGGTCGTAAAATCGTATGAGTAGCTGAAGTCAAAAGTATTGTTCATAATTACTCCAGCCATGATGGCTACCGCATCTTTGTGACGATAGGAAACCCCTCCCCAGAAAACATCTTTATAACGTAGCTTGGTGTTCAGGTCTACAGACAAAGGCGCCGGAGATACGGCTTTTACACACACGGAAGGGATCAGGGTGAAATCATAGCCTACCGGAATTCTATATCCTCCCATGATCATATAATGATGCGCAAGTTTTCCATTGACAAGGGCATTTGTATTTCCGTTGTAAAGTTTTTGTGGCATGACCTGAATAAGAGAAGCTCCGATGTAGAACTTGTCCGAATAGACCCAGGCTCCTGTATTGATGTCCGCCAGTGATTTTCCTGTAAAACTATTGATTGCTCCATCATTCGGATTGGCGGTGGTGAGCTTGTTTCCATCCAGGGAAAATTGTTGTAGGCCGGCCATTACCCCAAGAGACGCAAATAGTTTTTTGGAAAGCGCAATATGATACGAGTAGGCTCCGCTTATATTCGTAATGCTTGTCGGGCCGATCACATCATTGGTCAGGACTACCCCTGCACCGTGAAAACCTGTTTTCTTGTGCCGGGTACGGTTGTTTACTACTCTGTTCTTCCCAAAGTTAGTATGGGCACTCAGAAAAACTGTCCGCGGTGAGCCTTCAAAACCTACCCATTGTTTTCGGTAGCCAGCCCGGATGTCAGTATAATCTTCTGTTCCCGAAACCGCAGGATTGACCAGAAAAGGATTGATCATGTATTGGGTATACTGTGCTCTCTGCTGAGCAAAGCTCATGGCAGCGCCTGTCAATACAAGCCATGCCGCTAAATAATACTTTTTCATCTTTGTTATTCTGTTAAGCATCCCGACTGGTTATTTTACGATCTGTACATACCCTGTATAAGGTTCGTTGTATATCTTGCTTTGAAGGTCTATGATGTAGAAATAAGTGCCATCCGGCAGCGCTTCTC
Organism: uncultured Chitinophagaceae bacterium; assembly: GCA_964437245.1. Classification (GTDB taxonomy): domain Bacteria; phylum Bacteroidota; class Bacteroidia; order Cytophagales; family Cytophagaceae; genus JANYCO01. The sequence goes on along the minus strand of CAYTGJ010000175.1, from coordinate 4,155 downwards.
CGCTTCTGAAATTAGAACCGTCCCATTGCAGCGAATATCCGTTCGACTTCCACACCAGATTTCCCCAACGGTTAAAGACTTCTACCACACAGTTCGGGAAACTCTCAATATTGGCGATCTCCCAGCCATCGTTGTTGTTATCGCCGTTTGGAGTGAACGCATTCGGGATATTGATCTGCTTTTCTACAAATACTTTTACCAGATCTACAGAGGAACAAGTGTTCGTGGCGTCAGAACCGGTGACGGTGTATTCGAGGCTGTTGTGGGCTGTCAGAGAAGGACTGGCCACATTGGCACTGCTTAATCCTGTGACAGGTGTCCAGAGATAGTTGGTAGCACCGGTAGCATTCAGCGAAAACACATCTCCTTCTTTTACATAAATATCCGGTCCGGCATTCACTACCGGTGTAGGGATTACCGTTACCTGTACCGGAGAGGAAGTCGTTTCACAAGCCCCGTTAGACTCGGTCAGTGTATAGAGACCGGAATTGGAAAGGGTGATTGACGGTCCGCTGCCTACCGGTACCCCGTTGTTGGACCAGGTCAGTGTACCACCTCCGTGAACAGAGGTATACGTGATAGAGCTTCCCGAACAGAAGGTGGCGTCTGTTCCCACAATCTGAGGAGCAGGGATCGGCGCTACGTTCATCGTGACAGTATTGGAAGTACCTGTTGGGGTGGTTGCACAACCCAGTGAAGAAGTCATGGTTACATGCACCGTATTCCCGTTTGTAAGAGAAGCGTTGGTATACGAAGTGGAATTGGTTCCTACCGGAGCATTGTTCAGGTACCACTGATAAGATGGACTGGCTCCCCCTCCGGAAGAGGCGGTAATATTAAAGGTGACACTTGTACCGGTACAAATCTTTCCGGGATTGGAAATCGTGAGAGAAGGAGTAACATTGCTCATCACTTGCACAGTCACAGCATTGGAAGATGCCGGAGACCCCGTGGTACAGGTAATAGAGGACGTCAATACTACTTCTACCCGATCATTATTGGCAAGAGTAGTGCTGTTGAATATATCCGAAGTAGCCCCACTTACCGGATTGTTGTTTACGTACCATTGGTAGGAAGGTGAAGTCCCTTCATTGACAGGGGTGGCCGTAAAGCTCATGGCAGCTCCTGAGCAGGTTGCTCCCGGATCGTTGATGGCTACACTTACCGGAACATTCGGGGTAACGGTGATCGTGACCGCAGCGGCAGTAAGCGATCCGCAGGTCCCGGAAGTAACAGTTCGTCTGTACATCGTAGTAGTGGTCAGTGCAGCAGGAGCGTATGTGCTGGCAGAGGCACCGGTTATGCTACTCCAGTTTCCTCCGTTATCCACCGATCTTTCCCATACATAGGTGTAGCTTCCGGTTCCTCCTGTAGGAGCGGTGGCGTTCGTCAGGGTGGAAGGTATTATACCGGAACAGATGCTTTGGTCTGAAGCAATAGCTCCTGCCGTGAGGTCGGCATATACAGTGATCGTAACGGGATTTGTATTGGCCGTATTACAGGTGCCGGTACCGGAAACTACTATTCTTCTGTAAAGTGTAGTAGCGGTCAGCGCTGCAGGCGTATAGGTCAGCCCGGATTCGCCGCTGATAATATTCCAGTTAGTCCCGTTATCAGTAGACTCCTCCCATGAATAGGTGTAGCTGCCCGTTCCTCCGGAAGCACCTGCTGTACTTGCGAGCGCTACCGGGGTAGTATTGTAACAAATGCTTTGACTCGCAGTGATGGTACCCGCGGTTAAGCCGGGCAAGACGGTCACCGTGATCGAGTTAGAATTTTGTGCAGGACATCCACCGGAGGTTACTGCTCTTCTGAAATAGGTAGTGGCTGTCAGGGTAGAAGGGGAATAAGTATTCGAAGTGGCTCCGGAAATATCGCTCCACGTGGTCCCGTTCGTGGACGATTGCCACTGATAAGTGTAGGTGCCATCTCCTCCGGTGGCAGCGGTTGTTTCCACAAATGCGGCAGGACTTGTGCTGCTGCAGATCGTCTGGTCTCCGTCTACAGCTCCTGCGGTCAGGGCAGGGTTTACGGTCACGGTGATGACATTGGTGTATACCGTAGGACAGAGAGTACCGGAAGTGACAGCTCTTCGGAAATAAGTAGTTTGAGTGAGGGCTCCCGGAGAATAGGTAGCACCGGTTCCCCCTGTGGCAACGTCTGCAAAGGTAGTGTTGTCCGAAGACGTTTGCCATTGATAGGTATAGGAAGTCCCGTTCCCTCCTGAAGCCGCAGTGGTGCTGGTCAGTAAGCTGGCATTGGTACCACTGCAGATAGTATGGTCAGAACCAACTGCGCCGGGAACGGTAGTAGCATCCACTACGATCGTTACGGACGCTTCTGCATAGCAGGCAGAGTTTCCCGCAGTACCGTCTTCTACCCGCAGGGTATAGGTAGCTGCGTCTGCCGGAACCAGGCTGGCAAAAGAAAGGTCCGCATAGGTAGCGGTATAGGCGGTGACAGGGGTAGTTCCCTTATACCAACGATAATTGTATCCGTTTTGAGGAACAAGACCGGCAAGGTCTGCAACTCCTTCTATGTCAAGGCTTGTCCCCTGGCAATAGGTGGTCGTGGCAGAAGGAGTGAGGGTTACGCTGTTGGGAGGTGCGCACGGACACACTTCGGTAAGCTGTACTGGTACCCGGTCGCAGAACGTAGGAGCGGTATGAAAATGGATATTGGCAATGGAACCCCAGACCGCACTCCAGTTAGTATTTCTTTCGGCTCCTGTACTCGTGAGATAAGGACCTCCAGTGGCAATGTTGTCTACCCTTCCTACATAGTTGCAGGAAAAGTCAGCAACGATAGCATTATGGTTACTTTTAAAACCGATCGCGTAGGAAGTGCTGGCAGAGAGCGTATAGCTTACCGGGATCTTAATCAGTATCCAGTTCCCGCCGTTGGTTGGATTGGCGATGGTCTTTAAAGGAGAGGTATAAAGGACTGCGGAAGTATTGGCCACTCTGTTTCCATTGTTTACCACCGTACTGTAAATGTTGATCTCCCAGTTGTAATTGACAGGAGCACCGGTTTCGCCTCTTACATAGAACGAAAGAGTATCCAGGATCACATCGTGGGTTCCTGTATTAAACACAATGTTGCGGGTGTTCCACATATTCTGTGCCGTCACGCTCGCACAGGTAGCTGGAGATACTTGCCCGAACTGGCCGGCTCTTAATCCCATCTCTTCTACGTATACGGTGTATACTCCTGCTACAGGAGCATTCACGCTGGCTTTGAGCAGTGCAGCTGGATTATTCTGTACCGTCGTGTCCAGTGCCGTACCGCCCGTAGGGTTGGCATACCAGCGGTACATTCCGGTCCCGTTTACATGAGGAGTGAGTGTTCCGCAAAACGTTAATCCAGTAGGCACAGTATAATCTTGTATATAAGCAGAGATTACAATTTCATCTTCGGCAGGAAGATAAGGAGTACAAGGGGCATCGCTGCCAATGTATGCAATGTGGACCCGGTAAGTACCTGTTGTAGTAGCAGCGTAGGTCGTTGCACCGGGCTGATCGGCGGTGAGCGTTTGTACCGGAGTGCCGTTCCGGGACCAGGTGATCCGGTAGTACTGGGCAAGGGCCGCCCCGATAGTAAATCTTGAGTCGAGGGTGACGCCTGTCCAGGCACTTGCACATACACTCATGTCTCGGGGAGAAATATTGGCATAGGGCTTCGGAGCCGGGAAGGTACAGGTAGGCAGTGTGAATTGAGTAGCGTAACTCTGACAAGTGGTGTTGTTCAGGCCGAGCTGACCCAGGGTGTTATCCCCCCAGGTATAGATCTGATTTGTAGAAGTAGTATAAAATCCCCACGTATCTCCGTCAGAAATACTGACCACATTGTTGTCATAGGTAGTAGCGTTTCTTCTTACAAAGACAGGAGTTCCGCTGGCAGTATTGCTGCCGTTCCCTAAGCTTCCGCCCGGTCCGCCACAGGATCCGTTATTTCCCCAGGCTACCGGAATTCCGTCAACGGTCACTGCCATCCCGAATCCTTGTCCACCCGAGATCATTTTTGCTTGCAAGTATGTTTCCCCGAATCCGGGTCCTGCAGTAGTACCCCATTCTCCGGATACGACCCGGAGAGGATCCGAGTGGGTGAGGCCGGAAATACCTACTCCGGTGCAGTTGCCCCATCCGCCGTTACCCC
>CAYTGJ010000174.1:0-8851 GCA_964437245.1 uncultured Chitinophagaceae bacterium | reverse complement strand
TTCGGCAGCAGGGTTCTGTACGATGAAGTTTCCCTGCATGTAAAACCGAAGGACAAAATAGGACTCATCGGAGCCAATGGAACCGGTAAATCCACGCTTTTACGAATTATTACCGGCGAATATACTCCGGACGAAGGAGACGTTTCCAAGGCGGGCGACTGTTCGATCGGATTTTTGAACCAGGACCTGCTTTCTTACGAAAGTGACGAGCCAATCCTGAGTGTGGCCATGCAGGCCTTTGAAGAAGCCGTCAAAATACAGAAAGAGATGGAAGAGATCATCCATCAGATGGAAACCAGCTATACCGACGAATTGCTGGCAAGACTGACCAAACTACAGGAGCGGTACGAAGCCCTGGAAGGCTATACCCTTCAGGCCACTGCTGAAAAGATCCTGGAAGGCCTCGGTTTTTCTACCGCAGACCTGCAAAAACCATTGCAGCAGTTTTCTGGAGGTTGGAGAATGCGGGTAATGCTGGCCAAAATGCTTCTGTCCAAGCCATCGTTGCTCATGCTCGATGAGCCTACCAACCACCTTGACCTTCCCTCTATCCAATGGCTGGAAAATTACCTGATCAACTACGAAGGAGCCGTAATCACTGTTTCTCACGACCGGCAGTTTCTGGACAACTGTATCAAAACAACCGTAGAAGTTTCCCAGGCCAAACTAAATGTGTATGCCGGCAACTATTCCTTTTACCTGGAGGAAAAAGAGCTTCGCAAAGAGATCCAGCAGGGAGCCTACGACAATCAGCAAGCGAAGATACGTCAGGCAGAAGTTTTTATTAACCGTTTTAAAGCCAAAGCCACTAAATCAAGGCAAGTACAATCCAAGATCAAGCAACTTGAAAAGATCGAGCTGATCGAAGAAGTAATTGACGAAACTGCCAAAGTCCATTTTAAATTCAATTTCAAAACAAATCCAGGAAGAAATATTCTGGAACTGAAAAATATTTCGAAGCGCTACGGAGATCTCAAAATCCTGGAAAACGCCCACGGACGTATTGAAAGAGGCGATAAAATTGCGCTGATCGGTGCCAACGGAAAAGGGAAATCCACGCTCCTCCGTATCATCGCCGGTAGCGAAACGATAGAAGGAGAAAGGACTTCCGGGCATAACGTGATCCTTTCTTTCTTTGCTCAGCACCAGCTTGAATCACTGAACCTTGAAAACACCCTGCTGGACGAGCTGAAGGAATGCGGCTCTGACAAAACGGAAACAGAACTAAGAAGTGTATTAGGCTGCTTCCTGTTTTCCAACGACGATGTTTTCAAAAAAATAAAAGTGCTTTCGGGAGGAGAAAAATCCAGGGTGGCCATGGCCAAAACATTATTGTCAGAAGCCAATTTCCTACTGCTGGATGAGCCTACCAACCACCTCGATATGCAATCGGTGAACATCCTGATCCAGGCACTGCAGCAATACCAGGGGACTTACGTGACCATTTCCCACGACCGGCATTTTGTCACTCAGGTGGCCAATAAAATATGGTTCATCGAAGACCACCAGCTCAAAGAATATCCCGGCACTTATGCAGAATATTCGACCTGGAAAGAACAACGGGACAAAGATGCCAAATCAGTTGCAAAACCAGCCGAGGTAGTAAAAAAGAAAGAAGAAAAAATCACAGCGGTGGCGAATACAAAAACCAACACCACTGATCTGAAAAACAAAAATAATCTGCTCCAAAAAACGGAAGAAAAAATCACCGGCTTCGAGGACAAAATAAAACACCTGGAAAACGAACTGGCAAAACCTTCTGTGTATAGCAATCCGGAAACACTCGCCCGTACCAACCAGGAATACACCGAGATCAAAAATTTGCTGGACAAAGAGCAGGAACTCTGGGAGAAACTTGTAGAGGAAATTGAGCTGCTGGAAAAAAGCTGATCCCAGCGGCATACTAATACTGATTTAGTAAGGTTATTATATCAATTGAAACGCACTACTTTTATGAGCTTAAGACATTCATTTTTACTGATACTTCTTTCCGCACTGGTTTCCGCTACTCTGGAAACATCGGGCAGGACAGCTGACAAGGAACTTCAAAGTATAGACCGGGTATATGAGAGTAATATCAAGTCGGTACTCCTCTATCCCAATACCAACAACATGAAGGATGTATTGCAACCTCCGGTCATTCCTCTCAACGAAAACAGGTCTTTACTGCTCTGCTTCGATGAAATGGGCGATCGTACTGACAACTACCTGGTCAAAATACTGAACTGTAATTCCGACTGGACGATCTCCAATCTGAATGCCATCATGTACCTGAATGATTACAATGAATTTCAGATCATGGACCGGCAATCTTCTTTCAATACACGGATCCCCTATATCCACTACAGGTTCGTTGTCCCCCGCACCAAGATCTCCGGCAATTTTCTGATCATGGTATACCGCGACGGAGACGATACCGATCTTATCCTGACCAGGAGATTCATGGTCTATGAAAACAATGTCACTATCACTCCCCAGATACGGTTTCCGATCAGCAACAACGAGCGGAATACAGGCCAACAGGTGGATTTCAACTTGTATTACAACAACTCCATCCAGAATCCCATGGAGCGGCTAAGTGTAGTACTCCGGCAAAACAACAACTGGTCGAACGCAATTTACAATCTGAAACCAGCCTTCATGCGCGATGAGATACGTACATATGAATACAGTTTTTTTAACAATGAAAATGTGTTCAAAGGAGGAAACGAGTTCCGCTTCTTTGACGTGCGCAGCTTACGATCAAATGGGATGAACGTCAGCAAGATCATCCAGACCGATACCAACAACGATGTATTGCTGAGTTATGACCAAACACGAAGAAGTAATGCCTACAGTACTTCATTCGACATAAACGGATTTTATGTACCGGAAAACTATGAAACAAAAGGATATGAGATAGAACCGGATTATGCCAACGTAATCTTTACGCTTGATATAAAGCCGGAAGAAGTCCCCGGCAGGATCTTTGTGTTCGGAGCGCTTACCGACTGGGCGCTGAACGCAGAATATGAAATGAAATGGGACGATGAGTACAAAGTATATACCTGCACGGCATTGCTTAAACAAGGATATTACAACTACAGTTATAGTTTTCTGCCCAAAGGGAAAAATATAGCAGACAATACCTATCTGGAAGGAAGTTTCAGCCAGACTCAAAATGTCTATGATATCATTATATACTACAAAGCTCCCGGAGGCTTATCCGACCGCATTGTAGGCTATAAATCTATCGACTATCTGAGCCGCTGATCAGGAAAATTTAACTTCGTACGGACTTGTTCTGAGATTAGGATCCGAGTTGGCAATGTCCAGCATACCAAATCCTTTGTGGGTTACCCAGCCAAGACCATTATTGATCACAAAATCCTGCACTTTAGGATCGGCATATAAGGTGAACGGGAATGTATAACCCCGTACATCGTACTTATCACCTCCGTCAAAAAGGGTAAATACACGGGCGAATTTTTTATCGTCGTCTTTAATTTTAGCAAGATAATCTTTATCCGGTACTACCTGGAACTTGTAAAACTGTGCCAGTTCTTCCTGAGTATACCCGGCCCGTTCCATCCGTATCATGATACTTTCATAAAGATAATCGGAAAACTCATCGGAGGTAGGATTTAAGAACGTTTTAGGATCATCGCTTCCTTCGATCGGATCCACCACCACAATCGGAGAAATACAAAGATACTTCATTTCTTCCTGGGTAACAGGCATATTCTCTTTTTCCACACTCAGAGGCATTAAAAGCAACCTGCCTATCTCGATCTGAGGCTGCTGAAAAAGCTTGCCCAGAAAGAAATCCATAAACTCAGGATCTGCTGCTGAAAATACCAGGGTCACTTTACTTGAATAAAAATACAATCCTTCTTTTCCTACCTTGATCTGGCCTTTCAAACCAGAAAAGTTGTAAGCAGTTGTCTTTTTAAACTCAGAAGCATATTTTTTTAATAATAGCTCTACATAACCCGCCAGGAGGTACTGATGATGAAAAGGCACGCTGGAACCTTTGTTGATCAATCCGAAAATTATTCTTACTCTCAAAATCGTATTTAGTTAAAAAGTGAAAAAAATCACTATCACGTTAATTTTAATTTTTGTTTAATACGTAGCCCTCCTAAAAAGGTTCTAATGCTTGTAAATCAGACATTAAATCTAAAATGCATGACATCTCCGTCCTCCACTATATATTCCTTTCCTTCAATGGCAATTTTTCCGGCCTCACGGCACGCAAGTTCTGATTTATACTTTTGATATTCAGTCAGTTTTATAACCTCTGCTTTTATAAAGCCTTTTTCAAAATCGGAATGGATCACTCCTGCTGCCTGAGGAGCCTTCCAGCCTTTTTCAATCGTCCAGGCTCTTACCTCCTGTACTCCTGCTGTAAAATAAGTAATCAGGTTCAACAACTTATAGCTGGCCCTGATCAAACGGTTCAGTCCGGATTCATTTAATCCATATTCCTCCAGAAATAATTTTTTATCCTCCTCATTTTCCATCTCAGCGATCTGTGCTTCCAGAGAATTATTGATCACCACCACTTCTGCCTGCTCATCTTTTACCGCTTCTTTCAGAGCCTCGGAGAATTTATTACCAGTATGTAACGAAGCCTCGTCTACATTGGCCACATAAATAACCGGTTTCACAGTCAGAAGATGTAAATCATCAATAGCATAACGGTCTTCTTTGACAATCGCAAGACTCCGGATACTTTTCCCCTGCTTCAGATGATCGGCACAAAGCTGTAAAATCTCGGCTTCTTTTTTAGCTTTCGCATCGCCGGATTTAGCAGCCTTTTCAGACTTTTGTAATTTCTTTTCTACAGACTCCAGGTCTTTCAATTGCAATTCGGTATCGATGATCTCTTTGTCTCCCACCGGATTGATCACCCCTTCTTCACGGATCACATTCTCATCTTCAAAACAACGGATCACATGTACGATAGCATCAACCTCTCGTATATTAGCAAGAAATTTATTTCCCAATCCTTCTCCTTTGCTCGCCCCTTTTACAAGACCAGCAATATCAACAAACTCGATTACAGTAGGTAAAATACGTTCCGGAGAAACCAGATCCGCCAGGATCTTTAACCGGTCATCCGGTACATTCACCAAACCTACATTGGGTTCTATCGTACAGAAACGATAGTTGGAAGCCACTGCCTTTGCACTGTTAGAAACAGCATTAAACAAAGTCGATTTCCCGACATTAGGTAATCCTACTATGCCACATTGAAGAGCCATACAAATAAAAAATTCAGATTATTATTGATTTACTATACTAAAATTCTATCACTAAATTAGGGGGCAAATATAGGAAGAATCTACGATTCTGCACAATAGCAGGATTTAATGTAAAATTTAAAAAGCTTTTTTAAAACTTCCGGCATTTATATAAGCTTTAGGTTCAAGGGGTTCCTTAAAAAAACTTTTTAAAAAAATCATTTTTTATTTATAAGAATCCTCTTATTCTCAAAAAAATACAAAAATTTATTTCGATCCGCCTAACAGGAGTATTAATCTACTTTTAGTCTACTATAAAAAACATAACATACCGGATCCCGGAAATGCCGTTAACGGACGCTGTAGAAAAGCCGCTTCCACCGGATCTTATTCAAAAGACTTTGTTCTTCATCAATTGAAAACCATACCAGATCCACTTTCCCGATGATGTAATCTTCTGGTACGAATCCCCAGAAACGGGAATCAGCAGAATTGTGACGATTGTCTCCCATCATGAAATAATAGTCTTTCCCAAATGTATATTCCGTTACTACTTTGCCATCAATCACCAGGCGATCGCCTTTGGCCACTACGGTTTTCCAGCCTTCAAAATCCCGGATGGTCGTTTCATAAGTAGAGACTAGAGTAGAGTCCAGTTGGATAGTAGCTCCTTTTTGGGGAATCCACAAGGGCCCATAATTATCGATATTCCAATCATACGACTCTTTAGTATACGGGAAAAACGATACAGGATAACCATCAGTAGAATAATCCATGATTTTAATGCTGTCTGCAGGTCCATCCCGGAGAATAGTCTCCGCTATCACAGGGGAAATATCTACGATATATCCTTTCTTCCCTTCTTCTAACAAACTATGAGGCTTGGTAAAATCACCACGGGAACTGACAAAATTAGGGATTCCATACTTCCGGAAAATTCTGTCAGGAAACCTGTTCTCTGTATAGATTTTATAATGATAATGTAATTCCAAAGGAATCTCTGACGGCTTTCCATCAAGGTACACTTCTTTGTTTAGAATCAGAAGCGTATCGCCGGGCCCACCCACCATCCTTTTAATATAAGGAATCGTTTTATCTCCGGGCCAGTAAAAAATCGTAACTTCTCCTTTCTTTATCTCCCCATTGAGCCTGCATAAGACATGGTCTCCCATCAGGATAGTCCCTTCCATAGCAGGCGTAGGAATAGAAAAACTCTTGTAAAACATCTTGACCAGGACCACTACAGTCAAGACAACGGCAAAAGGTACAATCAGGAAATAGATCCCCTTCCTCCCCATGCTTTATTTTACAATATTGAACAAACGATTCCAGCGGATCTTATCCGTAAATCCTCCTTCTGCATCAATGGACAACCAGATCATAAAGGCTTTTCCTACAATATGATCTTCCGGTACAAATCCCCAGAAACGGGAATCGGAAGAGTTGTGACGGTTGTCTCCCATCATAAAATAATAGTCCTGTTGAAACGTATACTCCGTTACTTCCTTGCCGTCAATCACCAGGCGATCGCCTTTGGCCACCACCGTTTCCCAGCCTTCAAAATCCCGGATGGTCGTTTCATAAGTAGAGACTAGATTGGAGTCCAGTTGGATGGTAGCTCCTTTTTTGGGAATCCACAAGGCCCCATAATTATCAATATTCCAGTCAAAAGATCTTTTATTAAACGGGAACAAGGACAATGGATAACCATCGGTGGCATAGTCAATAATTCTAATACTATCGGCTACACGATCATTTTCCATTCTTTTCAGTTTGCTTTCGGAAAGATCAAATACGTACCCTTGCTTATTCGGATCTATATAAGTATAAGGCTTTGTAAAATCTCCGTTTATGTTCGCATAATTAGGAATGTTGTATTTCCGGAATATTCTTTTCGGGAACTTTTCATTGGAATACACACGGTAATTGAACTGCATTTCCGGTGCATTGGGTGCTGGCTTCCCATTGATGAATACTTGTCTGTTTACAATAGACAAGGTATCCCCTGCAATTCCCATACACCGTTTGATGTAATTCATTTTCAGATCGGTCGGGAATCCTTTATCGGCCGGCCAGTTGAAGACCACTACATCGTTGTTTTTTACCTTACTGAAACCCGGCAGCCGGTACTGCGGCAGTTGGATCCAGTCCAGGTAAGACGGGATCTGTGTTCCCCAGATATACTGGTGAGTAAGCGGAACCTGCAACGGTGTTTTAGGAGTACGTGCTCCGTAGTGGAATTTACTCACAAAAAGATAATCCCCCATCAGCAGGGAATTTTCCATGGAAGGCGTAGGAATGGTAAACGCTTCCATAAAGATCCAGCGAATCAGTGTGGCCGCCACTACGGCAAAGGTGATCGCATCCACCCACTCCCGCACCAGTGACTTCTTTACTTTTTTATCTTCTGCTTTCTTCTTTTCCCAGAATTTCCAGTTCATATTTTATTTTTCTAAGATCCTTAATTAAAATTTAAGCATATCCTCCATTCCGAAGATCCCTTTTTTCCCGGCAATGAATTCTCCTGCCATGACCGCTCCGGTCGCAAATCCTTCGCGGCTGTGAGCAGTATGTTTGATCTCTATGTTGTCAATCGCAGAGCTATATACGATTGTATGCTCTCCCGGATAAGGATCAATACGCTTCGATATAATGGCTAGTTCTTCAGCAGTCTTTGCCGGTTCGTTGACCCATTGTTTCTTTCGGTCTATATTTTCAAGAAGTCCCTCTGCAAGTGTAATCCCCGTTCCGCTGGGAGCATCTTTTTTGGCGGTATGATGGATCTCCTCCGTGGCCACATCGTATTCAGGATGCGCATTCATAATTTTGGCGAGGTATTTATTCAGATGAAAGAAAAGATTTACTCCTACGCTAAAATTGGATGCATAGAAAAAAGCACCTCCTTTAGTATTGCAAAGGGCTTCGATCTCTCCTCTTCTTTCAAGCCATCCGGTAGTTCCCGATACCACAGGGATTCCATTTTCTATACATTGACGGATATTCTCAAAAGCACTTTCCGGTTGGGTAAACTCAATGGCAACATCTACGACTTCCGGGGTAATGTTTTTCAACTCTACGCCATTAGACATATCTATTTTAACAGGTACGGTATGCCCTCTTTTCAGAGCGATCTGCTCAATGGCTTTTCCCATTTTACCGTAACCGATCAGCATTATTCTCATTTGATGGTATTCTTTTTACTCTTGGTTTGAAAATTCTCCCTTATATAACTGAGTATACCGGGTTCTATTGTTTTTAAATTTTAAGCTTAAAGACAATCCGGGAGCAAAGGTAGCATTATTATAATTATAAAACAGAGGCTTCACCGAAAAGGAAAGGTCCGGACTAAGGTCAAATTCTCTCAGATGAGCGTCTACATAAGCATCCAATATAGAGATCGCATACAACGCTACTGACGCCACGATACTATAGTCACGGTACCGGCGATAGGAATCCCGGTCGGTGGCCAATTGAGCCAGAGAAGTATATACCTGCAAGCTCCCGTACTTCAGCTGATCTTCATACACTACATGTCCCGGATTTTTCTCGCTTTCCTGGTAATTGTAGGAATAAGCGCTTTTAAACTCACGGAATCCCACTTGATTGGAAACTAAAAAATAAACACT
>CAYTGJ010000173.1:2155-9108 GCA_964437245.1 uncultured Chitinophagaceae bacterium | reverse complement strand
CCAGCTCCTGGGCCAACACAGGAACTGGAATTTACGGTTACCATAGACCGCCAGCAAACCCCTGACCTTCCTAAAAATATTACTGATGACCTGCAAAGTTCCTTGCTCAACTTCATCAATAACCGCCGTTGGACCAACGATCAGTTTTCACCCCAGGAAAGGATCAAAGGCAACCTCGTGCTTACACTCGATAAAAGCACCACGCTCGGCAGATATTCCAGCATAGCCCAGATCCAGTTTGTACGCCCGGTATACGGTTCTACCTACGAAACGGTAGTCCTTACGTTTATTGATAAAAATTTCGATTTTGAATTTGCACAGGGGCAACCGCTGGACTATAATGAGAATGTTTACATTTCCAATATTGTCTCCCTGTTGTCCTTTTATGCTCATATTGCCCTGGCGATGGACTACGACAGTTTTTCCAAGTTAGGAGGCAATCCTTACGTGGAAAAAGCGTTTAACCTGGCGAACATCGCTCAATCCTCCAACCCTCCTCCGCTAAGAGATAAGAACGGCTGGGAAAACAATGAATTTAACAACCGGATGGCATTGATCCAGAATATCAACAACCAGTTGTTTATCCCTTTCCGCGAAGGGATCTATACCTATCACCGTGAAGCCATGGATAAATTTCTTGAAAATCCGGACGAGGCCAGGAAAAAAATCGTGGAGATACTGAAGAAAATTAAAATAACCCGTCAATCGGTGCCGATCTCTATTTTCAGCAATAGTTTCTTCATTGCCAAAAAACAGGAACTAATCCAGATTTTTTCAAAGGCTACTCCTGAAATGAAAACCGAGGTGGTCAATCTGCTCAGAGAACTGGATATGATAAACTCCGATGCATATTCTACCATTCTGAGATTCTAACGTTTCTCCTTTTTCAGGTATTCTGCTACTTTGCCGACAAGGTTTGAATGTCCGGCTTCCAGTAACACTACGTTTTTCTGTTCCAGCTTTTCCACCAACGGCTGTATGGTGCTGCTTGTAATGATCCTGTCTTTGGTCCCGAGATAAATGGTCAGCGGAATATGATATTCATTGATCACAGAAGATAATTTGGCGATGTCTGCTTTCAGGTTCCGGAACGTCACCCAGGTATAGTATACCCTTTCTCTTTGCTCTGCGGTCACCAGCTGGCTTTCGGCAAAACGGGCAGTGGTTCTGGGTACCAGTCTCAAAAATCGTCCGGCTTTCAGAAAAGGATGAATCCCGCTGCCTCGGGACATCAGCATTTTAAATACTTTCCGCGAAGGGGATGATTGCGTGGCAAAAGAATACCAGATGCTGTTTTTGATGCCATCCGGTGCAATTACCATTACTTCCTTCACCCGACCGGGAAAACTCAATACAGAAGCCCAGGCCAGGCGTGCTCCGATGCTATAGGCCAGCAGCGAAAACGAGGTGATCGCTTTTTCACGGCAAAACCGCTCCAGCAGCTCTTCCCAGAACTCTGCCGAGATCTGCTCCTCTCCTGGCCTCCAACGGGTCTGGCCATGAAAGGGAAGATCAAAGTTGTAGATCGTATATTCTTCCTGAAAGAACTCCTCCAATTCATAAAATATTTTTCCCGACAACCCAAAGCCATGGAAAAAGAACATTGCTTTCTCTCCTTTTCCATAACTGGAATAGTGTAGGGAGATCTGATCATATTGAAAAAACTGATACGTTCGCTGCATGTAACTTCTCTTTCTGTTCAGGGTCTGGCCTCCAGGCTAAATGTCAGAACACTGGTATTTATAATTACTAAATTACAACATACTAAACCAATATAATATTTAACACATTGACTTTTTCAAATTCCAGTTGATTGGAATTAGTATTAAAAGGGGGATTCTAACTCTCCTGTTATCCTACCTCATCTGAACGCTTCCTAAATCATCCGTATACAACAAAACAGCCACAGAAAATAATTCCTGTGGCTGTATATGTTTATGATGAGGCAGAAACCCGGCCGGTGATAAATACCAGCACCTTAATGGTATTAAGCCATCTCTTCTGATTTTTTGCTCATTCTGTTACGCTCGTTCTCATCCAGATAGATCTTACGCATACGAAGCGCCACCGGAGTGATCTCCAGAAGTTCATCTTTCTGGATGTACTCCATACATTCTTCCAGGGAGAAAGAAACTTTCGGAGCAATCTTCACGTTGTCATCCGTTCCGGAAGCACGCATGTTGGTCAGTTTTTTACCTTTCAACACGTTTACGGTAAGATCGTTTCCACGGGTATGCTCTCCGATTACCTGGCCCATATATACTTCTTCACCCGGATCGATGAAAAAATGTCCTCTATCCTGAAGTTTATCAATTGCATAAGCAGTCGTATCTCCGGTTTCTCCGGAAATAATAGACCCGGAAGTTCTTCCAGAGATTGTTCCTTTGTATGGTTCGTAGGCTTTGAAACGGTGGTTCATAATAGCCTCTCCTTGTGTAGCAGTCAGAACCTGGTTACGAAGTCCGATAATTCCTCTGGACGGGATGTTAAATTCCAGGTGCTGAAGATCGCCTTTAGGTTCCATAATCAGAAGCTCGCCTTTTCTTTGAGTAGCCAGTTCGATCACCTTTCCGGCGGTCGCTTCCGGTACGTCTACCACTAAAGTTTCGATCGGCTCGCAGCGCTGTCCGTCGATCTCTTTAAAGATCACCTGAGGCTGTCCCACCTGCAGTTCATATCCCTCTCTTCTCATGGTTTCAATCAGTACGGACAAGTGCAGAATACCACGGCCAAACACCAGGAATTTATCTTCACTGTCGGTCTCTTGTACACGCAGAGCCAGGTTTTTTTCAATCTCTTTCATCAGGCGGTCGCGCAGGTGACGGGAGGTTACAAATTTTCCGTCACGGCCGTAGAACGGAGAGTTGTTAATGCAAAACAACATGTTCATCGTAGGCTCATCTACCGCAATTCTTGGAAGTGCTTCCGGATTTTCCGCATCTGCAATGGTATCTCCGATCTCAAAGTCTTCAATTCCAGTCACCGCACAAATATCTCCGGAAGAAACCGAAGGCACTTTCACGCGGCCTAGTCCTTCGAACACCTGAATTTCTTTAATCTTTCCTTTTTTGAATGTTCCGTCTGCTTTACAGAGCGAAATGTTGGCTCCTTCTTTCAATTCGCCTCTGCTTACACGTCCGATAGCAATTCTTCCTACGAAAGAAGAATAATCGAGGGAAGTGATCTGCATCTGCACTGTTCCATCGTTCACAGGTGCCGCAGGGATCTGTTCCAGGATAGTATCCAGCAGGAACGTAATATCGGTCGTAGGTTTTTTCCAGTCCGGGCCCATCCAGCCTTGTTTGGACGATCCGTATACAGTGACAAAATCCAACTGTCCTTCTGTAGCGCCCAGGTTAAACATCAGGTCAAAAACAGACTCCTGTACTTCATCCGGACGACAGTTTTCTTTATCTACTTTGTTGACAAGAACGATTGGCTTCAGACCAAGTCCGATTGCTTTTCCAAGCACAAATCTTGTCTGAGGCATTGGGCCCTCAAAAGCATCCACCAGCAACACTACACCGTCGGCCATTTTCAATACACGCTCTACCTCTCCTCCGAAGTCGGCGTGACCTGGAGTATCAATGATATTGATCTTTACATCTTTGTAACGCACTGATACGTTCTTTGCCAAGATGGTAATTCCTCGTTCCCTTTCAAGATCATTATTATCCAAAATCAGATCGTCGAACTGCTGGTTCTCTCTGAAAAGTTTTGAAGCGTGAATGATCTTATCTACCAGGGTAGTTTTACCGTGGTCAACGTGTGCAATAATAGCGATGTTTCTGATGCTCTGCATATCAACTTAAATTTTTGAAGGTGCAAAGCTACAAAAAACTATTTGGAAAAATGACTATTCCTGTTAAATCTAAATAAAGAACCGCTATGTATATTGGAAAAATAGTACTAATTTTATAATAAATAAGACAAAAGTATTTAAAATAAATCTATTTAACGAATGACTATCAGGTTGTTATTTCTTAGTTTACTGATTTTTTTCATTCATTTGGAGCTGAAAGGGGTCCCTCCGGCCACAAACAATCACATAAAAGTAGACCAGTTCGGCTACCGCTGCCAGGATGAAAAAATAGCCGTTATAAGCAATCCTGTGACAGGATTTAACTCCGGCTCTCCTTTTGCTCCCGGTACCGGCACTAATCAGTATCAGATCAGACATTGGTACTCCGACGAGGTGGTCCATACCGGTACACTGACCTCCTGGCAATCGGGGGCAACTCATACACAGTCCGGAGACCAGGTGTGGTGGTTTGATTTCAGTGCTTTCGATATCCCTGGTGTCTATTATGTTTTCGATGTAGTAAATAATGTGGGCTCTTATAAATTTGAGATCCGCGACAATATATACACAGAACCACTCAAGCATGCTGTCAGAAGCTACTTTTACCAGCGTTGCGGTTTTGCTAAAAGTTCAACGTATGCAGGTCCAGGCTGGGCAGACGGGGCGAGTCATGTAGGAATCTCCCAGGATACCGACTGCCGGCTGTACAACAATACCGATCCCAGCACCTCCAAAAATCTCTCAGGAGGTTGGTACGATGCAGGAGATTATAACAAATATGTAAATTTTGCCTGGGCAGCGGTTCACGATCTGCTGTATGCCTACGAAGAAAACCCTACGGTCTGGGAAGATAATTACAATATTCCCGAATCGGGCAACGGGATCCCTGACCTCATCGATGAATTGAAATTTGAATTCGACTGGCTTCTTAAAATGCAGAACAGCAACGGTTCTGTACTGTCAGTCATAGGCGGCGGTTATGCCAGTCCTCCTTCTGCCGACAGCGATCCGCGGTACTACGGTCCGGCTACCACTTCCGCTTCCTTTTCAGCAGCTTCAATGTTTGCCCATGGAGCGATCGTATTCAAATCCCTGGGGATCCCTGCGATGACGACGTATGGGAATACCTTGCAAACAGCGGCGGTCAACGCCTGGACCTGGGCATCCTCCAATCCTAACATCACCTTCTACAATTCGGGGATACTGGCAGCCGGCGAACAGGAATTTTCATCAGGATCTTATTCTTATATGATCCTGATGCGTCAGCTCTGTGCGGCTTCTTATCTTTACGCGCTTACAGGAGGTACGAACTACAAAAATTACGTTGAAGCAAACTATCAGTCTTCGAACCTCTATGACTGGTCCTTTGCTTACCCCTTCCAGTCTTCCGAACAAGATGCGATGCTATACTATACGAAGGCCAGCGGGATCACCTCATCTGTAGGCTCTACTATTCAGGCCCGCTATTCCGGTTCTGTATCTACCCACGCCGATCACCTGGGCAGCTTTACCAATAAAACTGATGCTTACCGGGCGTACCTGAAAGACAACGACTATACATGGGGAAGCAATTCCATCAAATGTAAACAGGGGAGTATGTTTATGAGCATGAACCAGTACGGGCTCAACAGCACCAATGCTGAAAATTATTTCAATGCTGCGTCCGGTTTTATCCATTATATGCACGGGATCAACCCTATGGCACTTGTGTACCTCAGCAATATGGAAGCTCACGGAGCAGAAAACTCGATCCGGGAATTCTACCATGGCTGGTTTACCGACGGAAGTCTTCTATGGGACCGGGCCGGTACTTCTCTCTATGGCCCTCCTCCGGGTTATGTTCCGGGAGGCCCTAACCCCAGTTGGGCACTGGCCGGTTGCTGTCCTTCCGACTGTGGCAGTATTGAGAATAATGCGTTGTGTGTCATCAGCAATTCTCCCGCCGGACAGCCCATCCAGAAAGCTTACAAAGACTGGAATTCGAGCTGGCCACAAAATTCATGGGAGATTACTGAAAATGCGATTTACTATAATGCCTCGTATATCCGCCTGCTTTCTAAATTTATTTCTTCTACAGAAACCTGCGGGAATCTCAATACTAATATTTCATCGGAAAAAATAAGTCCGGAACTGGAGGTCAATGTTTTCCCCAATCCATTCAGCCATCAGACAACTATTGACGTGCGTACTCCCCGGCGCGAAAAAATACAGCTTCGCATCTTGTCGGTCCACGGGAAAGAACTGCTCCCGGCCCGTGAGCACTATACCAATGAGCCCCTCGAGCTGGGCCAGGAGCTGGGAACCGGCGTGATGATCCTTGAGATCAAAAGACCACACACGCTTTCTATCCTCCGCCTGATCAAAAATTAACTCAAAAACAATCTGTCTTTCAGGCCGGAAAGCAATCCTTTCCGGCTTTTTTTTGCTTATGTCAAAAATATAAGCGTTTCTGCTAACTTTGCAGTCTTATTATATATTTAAGAATAAAGGACAATGATTGAAAATCCCAAGCGCTATACCATCACAGCTGCTCTTATTTATGCCAACGGCCCCATTCATATCGGCCACCTGGCAGGCTGCTACCTTCCTTCTGATATTTACGTACGCTACCTTCGTTCAAAAGGGGCCGATGTGGTATTTGTAAGCGGTACCGACGAACATGGGGTACCGATTACAATCAAAGCCAAAAACGAGGGGATTACACCACAGGAAGTTGTTGACAAATATTATCATCAGATCAAAGATTCTTTTGAACAATTCGGGATTTCTTTTGATATCTATTCCCGCACCACTAGCGCCGAACATCATAAAGTGTCCCAGGAATATTTTACAAATCTTTACACTAAAAAATATTTCAACGAAGAAATCACAGAACAATATTTTGACGAAACAGCAGGACAATTTCTGGCGGACCGTTATATTGTAGGGACTTGCCCTAACTGTGCCAACGAAAATGCTTACGGTGACCAGTGCGAGAAATGCGGCAGCACGCTCAGTCCTACCGAACTGATCAATCCTCACTCAATGCTGAGCGGTTCTAAACCGATTCTGAAAAAGACAAAGAACTGGTACCTTCCGCTGGATAAGATGCAACCGGAAATTGAGCAATTTGTGAACAGCCATCCTGAATGGAAAACCAATGTATTTGGTC
>CAYTGJ010000173.1:0-2145 GCA_964437245.1 uncultured Chitinophagaceae bacterium | reverse complement strand
GCTGAAACAAGGCCTTCTTCCCCGCGCAATGACGAGGGACCTGGAATGGGGCGTAAAAGTACCGCTGCCGGATACTGACGGGAAAGTATTGTATGTTTGGTTTGATGCTCCGATCGGATACATCACCTTTACAAAAGAATATTTTGAAAACTACAATACCGAAAAAGATAAAGGTACTTATGTGTACAACCGTTCCGGGATAAAAGAGCGGGCTCCTTCCGATTGGGAAAAATACTGGAAAGACAAAGATACCAAACTGGTTCACTTTATCGGGAAAGACAATATCGTATTTCATTGCATCATCTTCCCTGCCATGCTGATGGCCGACGGTAGCTACATCCTTCCTGACAATGTTCCTGCCAACGAATTTATGAACCTGGAAGGAGAGAAAATTTCCACTTCCAGAAACTGGGCTGTATGGCTGCATGAGTACCTGGAAGAGTTTCCGGGCAAACAGGATATTTTAAGATATGCTTTATGTGCCAATGCCCCGGAAACCAAAGACAATGATTTTACCTGGAAAGATTTTCAGACGCGAAATAATTCAGAGCTGGCGGATATCTTCGGCAACTTTGTAAACCGGGTAACAGTACTGACTCATAAGAATTTTGACGGTAAAATACCTGCCCCCGGAACGCTTACGGAACTGGATCAGCAGGTACTCGCCACTCTAAAAGAACTCCCGGGGAAAATAGCGGCCTCCATCGAACAATACCGCTTCCGTGAGGCACAAGCGCTCATGATGGATCTTGCTCGTCTGGGGAATAAATACCTTGCCGAAACGGAGCCCTGGAAGCTGGTAAAAACAGATCTGGAACGTGTAAAAACGATCATCAATATCAGTGCACAGATCACGGCCAACCTGTCCATCGTTTGTGAACCTTTTCTTCCTTTCACGGCAGCAAAGCTTATCAAGATGCTTTCCATTTCAAAATATGCCTGGAAAGAAGCAGGCCGTGCCGATCTTGTCAGCAGCGGACATCCGATCTCTACTTCCGAAATCCTGTTCAGCAAGATCGAAGACGCACAGATCGAGGCACAGATACAGAAACTGCAGGCCTCCAAAAAAGCTAATGAACTGGCCAAGGCAACTGTAAGTCCCGCTAAGGATCCTGTATCATACGAAGATTTTACGAAAATGGACATTCGTATTGCAACGATCCTGGAAGCAGAAAGAGTTCCTAAAACCAAAAAACTGCTTAAACTTAAACTGGATACCGGACTGGATCAGCGTACAGTGGTAAGCGGGATTGCCGAATATTATGATCCGGAAAAGATTATCGGTACACAGGTATGTCTGCTGGCCAATCTTGCTCCGCGCGACATCAAAGGAATCCAGTCGCAAGGCATGATCCTGATGGCAGAAGACAAAGACGGAAGCCTCTCTTTCGTATCTCCTTCAAAAATCATATCCAATGGAGGTATTGTGGCATAATTACTCTTTGTAAGACATCTATCTATGATTGGTACATACATTATAAAATAACTCCATGGCCTGTCCCCTGACAGGCCATCAGTGTATTGTCAGGGGACAAGACACGGGACCACACCAAATCCTAGACCAGAGTCAAGAAATTAGAATATTATAAAAATCAAAAAGGCTCTGAATAATCACAGAGCCTTTTATTCTAAAAATTACTCACTAAAAATTGCCTGATACCCCATTCCTGTTTTCGGGAAGAAGCAACTTACTCCTGCTGACAAGAGTAAGCTGCGTGGGGTAAATGCATTTATTTTTTCACGAACCGTTTGGTGAATTTATTTCCGTCTTTGTTCACCACCATGGTATAAATCCCTGCACTCAACGCAGAAACATCCAGTCTGTCTGCCTCGATAATGGTACTGATCACCTCTATTCCCATTCCATCTACGATCTTCACCTGTCCGCCGGAAAGATCTGTAGCCGACATAAATTTCAGCTCACCTTCGATCGGGTTTGGATAGATCTCTACCTGGCTACCGAGGCTATAGTTAGAAACGATATCCGATCCGTCGTCCGCTCCCATTCTTGCATTTCCTGTTTTGGTAATTCTGAACCAGTTGATGTTCCAACCACCCTGCTGCGCGTAGATCCCTACATTATATGTTCCTGCATTTACATTTACAGTATGAGAAACAGTGGTCCAGTTCTGCCAGCCTCCGGTA
>CAYTGJ010000172.1:0-9128 GCA_964437245.1 uncultured Chitinophagaceae bacterium | reverse complement strand
ACCAGGATGGACTCAAAAGAGCATTTGGCAAAGTGGAAGATTTCATCAATAAGAAACTGAAAAAGCTTTTAATCGTAGAAGACAATGAAACCCAGAACAAAGCGATCCGTGAGCTGATCGGAAACGGGGATGTGAAAAGCTATGCGGCCTATTCGGGAAAAGAAGCGATCCATATGATGAAAAACGAACATTTTGATTGCATCATTGTAGATTTGCTGCTGCCGGATATGACCGGCTTTGAATTGCTGGAAGAGATCAAGGCCAACGAACAGTTCAAGAAGATCCCTATTGTGGTCTATACCGGGAAAGATCTTTCAAAAGAGGAAAATGCACGGCTGATGAAGTTTGCCAATACCGTAGTGCTGAAAACGGCTAATTCCCATGAACGTCTTCTGGACGAAACGATGTTGTTTTTGCACCGGGTAGAATCAAAACTTCCGAAAGAGAAACAAAATATCATCCGCAAGCTTCATAAAACAGAGGAGGTATTGAGGAATAAAAAAGTGTTGATCGTAGACGACGATATCCGGAACATTTATTCTTTGACAAATGTATTGGAGGAAGAGGGTATGAACTGCCTTTCCGCAGAAAATGGACTGGTAGCCTTAAAAATGTTAAAAGAAAATCCTTCCGTGGAAATCGTCCTGATGGATATTATGATGCCGGAAATGGACGGGTATGAATCTACCAAGGCGATCCGGAAAATGTCCGGTCTTGAGAAAATACCGATCATCGCCCTGACAGCCAAAGCTATGAAAGGTGATCGTGAAAAATGCCTTGAGGCAGGAATGTCAGACTATGTATCCAAACCAGTGAATGTTGAACAATTATTATCTTTAATGCGTGTATGGTTGTACCGCTAAAAGGTATTGAGTGCAAAATGAAAAAATTGAAAGATAAAAAAGTATTAATAGTAGACGACGAGGCAAGAAATATATATGCGCTTCAAAGCTATCTTGAAACAAAAGATATGCAGATAGAAGTAGCGACGAACGGGAAGGAAGCAATAGAGCTTCTGCTGGGAGGAAAAGAGGTCGATATTATTCTCCTGGATATGATGATGCCGGTGCTGGATGGATTTGAAACGCTGGCTATTTTGAAGGCCAATGAAACACTGAAAAATATCCCGGTGGTGGCGCTGACGGCCAAAGCGATGAAGGGCGATCGCGAAAAATGTCTGGATGCCGGTGCATGGGCCTATATCTCCAAACCGGTCAATTTACAAATGCTAATGGATGAAATTGCCCGTTGGGTACCTTAAATGAATATTGACGACAAGGATCTAAAAAAACTGCTGGAATCAATCCTTTATGTATATGGCTATGATTTCACCGAGTATGCAGAAGCATCTGTAAGAAGAAGAGTCGTCAATTTTATGACAGTAAAGAACATCGAAGCTCCGGAAACACTGGGGAAGATGATCCTCCAGGACGAGAAGTTCTTTGAAGAGTTTGTGCAGCATGTTTCGGTTACGGTGACCGAAATGTTTCGTGACCCCACTTTTTATAAAAGTCTGAGAGAAAATATAATGCATCGCCTCGCTACCTATCCGTTTATCAAGGTCTGGGTGGCTGGTTGTGCTACCGGCGAAGAAGTATATTCCATCGCGATTCTTCTGAAAGAAGCCGGATTGCTGAGCCGTTCGGTGATCTATGCTACCGACATCAATCAGAAGTCGCTTCAGATCGCCAAAGAAGGAGTGTATTCTCTGGAGAATATGAAATCGCATACGTACAACTATCAGAAATCAGGCGGTGTCAACTCTTTTTCAGAATATTATATAGCAAAGTATAATTCCGTGATGTTTGATAAATCACTGAAACAAAATATTGTTTTTGCACCGCACAACCTGGCAGTAGACAGGTCTTTTAACGAATTTCAGTTGATCATATGCCGGAATGTGCTGATCTATTTTAATCAGCAGCTTCAGAATAAGGTGATCAATCTTTTTTATGACAGCCTTTGTCCATTGGGCTTTCTTGGGCTGGGCAATAAGGAGTCTCTTCTTTTTTCGGATAGCCGGAAGAATTTTGATGAGATTGACCGTAAAGAAAAAATTTTTGTAAAAAACAGGTGATTATTTTGGAATCAGCATGCGATCGGATGATTGTGATAGGAACCTCCGCAGGAGGCTTGTATGCACTTATCTCAGTGTTTGCCAAACTGCCGGAAGATTATCCCTTCCCCATTGCAGTAGTACAACACCGTTCCAAAGAGCACAACGAACTACTCGAAGAAGTTCTGCAGATAAAATGCAAAATAAAAATCAAACAGGCCGATGAGAAGGAAACGCTGAAAGGCGGCTGTGTGTATATTGCCCCGCCCGATTACCATCTGTTGATCGAAAAAGATTCGACACTTACCTTGTCTTCAGATCCCCAGGTTTTGTATAGCAGACCTTCTATCGATGTGCTGTTTGAATCCGCAGCCGTTGTATTCAGAGAAAAGCTGACCGGGATTATCCTTACCGGGGCCAATAGCGACGGTGCTGCCGGAATAAAAGAAATAAGTATGAATGGCGGAGTGACCATCGCACAGGATCCGGGAGAAGCAGAATTTCCGTACATGCCGGAAGCCGCTATTGCGACCAGGAAGGTGATGCATATATGGTCATTACAAAAGATATACCTCTATTTGGTAAGCCTAATAGAAAAATAAAATGGGGAAACAGGGAAATGCAGTTATTCTGATCGTAGACGACAAGCCGGCGAACATCCTGGCGCTCGAAGGCGTACTGACCGACCGGGACCGGGTGTTTCTGAATGCGACCAACGGTGAGGATGCGTTGAAGATCCTGCTTCATGAAGAAATAGACCTGATCATCCTGGACGTGCAGATGCCGGGGATGGATGGTTTTGAGGTAGCCCAGATCTTAAAATCAAACAAGAGAACGAAGGACATTCCCATTATTTTTGCCTCTGCCGAAAAAAAGGAACATCAGTCGATGATGAAAGGATTTGAGGAAGGGGCCATCGACTATTTGTTCAAGCCACTTGATCCGGAAGTAGCCAAAGCCAAAGTAGATGTATTGCTTAAAATTCAACTGCAGAAAAAAGAACTGATCCAGAAAAACCTCTCTCTTGAAAAATCGGCATTACTCATCAACAATTCTGCTGACATCATCGGGATCATAGATCTCACTACCCGGAAAATTGAAGAGATCAACCGGGCTTTTACGGCCCTGCTCGGATACACGGAGGAAGAAGCAAAGCAAAACCCTTTTACAGACTTTATCTGCCAGGAAGAACAGGGCTTCGTACAGGACCTTTTGGAGAAAGAGGAGGATATGTTCTCTTTTGAGACGAGAACTCTTTGTAAGGATCAACGCGTCAAATGGCTGCAATGGAAAGTGGTGGCCAGATACGGCAAGTGGTTTGTAAACGCCCGGGATATCACCGAACTGAAGCAAGGAGAGAAAATCCGCAATTACCTGGCCATCGTGGTAAAACAGTCGAACGATGCCATCTACCTCCATGATCAGGAAGGATGCATTATTTCCTGGAACGAAGGGGCGGCAGAAATATACGGCTATACAGAAAAAGAAGCCATTCAGATGAAGATCTGGAACATCATACCCGAGTATATGCTCCCTCAGATCGAAACAATGATCAAAAAGATCCTTGGCGGAGAAAAAATCCAGGATATCGAAAGCAAGAGAATTACCAAACAGGGAAAAATGATTGACGTGATGTTTTCCGCTTCTGTGATCACGGATCCTAACAACGATCATAAGTCCATCGTAATCAATGAAAAAGACATCTCTCAGCAAAAAATAGCGGCCGAACAGATCAAACAATTGAACCAGGAGCTTCAGAACAACGTCACCCAACTGGAGATCATGAACAAAGACCTGGAGTCGTTTTCCTATTCGGTTTCGCACGACCTTCGTGCTCCGTTAAGAGCGTTGAGCGGCTATTCTAAAATACTGGAAGAGGATTATCTGCCTGTGCTGGACGAAGAGGCCCGGCGATTGCTGGGAAATATACAGACCAATGCCGTCAGAATGGGCCAGCTGATCGATGACCTTCTGGCTTTTTCCAAGCTGGGAAGAAAACAAGTGGTCAAGGTAACGGTAGAGATGCAGGAACTCGTGGAGAAAATATTGGAAGAATTAAAACCTTCGGCAGCCGTTCAGGTCAGGAATTTATTCCCGGCAGAAGCGGATCCCATCCTGTTTCACCAGGTATGGATCAATCTTATTTCCAATGCAATCAAATACTCTGCAAAATCGAAACATCCAACCATTGAAATCGGATCGGAGAAAAAGGAAAATGAAACGGTTTACTATGTAAAAGACAATGGGGCCGGATTTGATATGAAATATGCCGGTAAACTGTTTGGCGTTTTTCAGCGACTGCACCGGCAGGAAGATTTTGAAGGGACAGGAGTAGGCCTGGCCATTGTAAATAAGATCGTTACTAAACATGGAGGGAAGGTATGGGCAGAGGCAAAAGTGAACGAAGGGGCCACCTTTTATTTTACGATTCCCACTACAAAAAACTGATTATCAATAAGAAATTGTGACTCTATTCCCTCATTTGGTTGTTGTAATAATTCAGTGATATGAAGTCGTTTCTGTAGACACAAACGATGGCTAAATAATAATAATCCTATACGAAGCTTCGGTTTGTGGGGACACAAACCGTATGTCAATAGAACAACCAAATCAGGGAATTAAGCCGAAATTGTTTTGTCTCCACAGTGGATTGCCTCCCTGGGCTCTGTTTTATGAATCCTCGTTCCTCAGTAAGATAAATAACCCTGAAATTATGGGTAAAAAAGCAAAGTAGCGGATAAAAACGGGATTGTGACGTATCTGTTTCCCCTCCTGTTAAAATCCTTTTTATTGTTCTTTTTGTATTAAAAACCGCCATTCTAAGCGTCAAAACAGTAGTTTTCATAGATTGTTTTTCACTTCTTTTCTATACTATTCACCCGTTTTTTGATTACCCCCGGGCACCGGAATCGTATATTTAGTAAAAGCCACTACTTCAAAACCAACGATCTCTTTAATTATGAAAAGAACACTACTCAAAAGCTGTCTTTGGATAGGAACCCTCCTCTTGTTAGCAAACAGGTCTTTTTCAGCTACTTTTGTGGTTTCGAGCAATGCCAATGCCGGTCCGAATACACTCCGGCAGGCAATTATTGATGCCAATGCGTTGCCCGGTCCGGATAATATTGTTTTTAATTTCGGAGGGGCTACTACCATAACACTTACTACTTGCCAGCAAGAGATCACCGGACCTGTTGACATAGACGGATATACAAATCCCGGGGCCGGGGCCGGAGTCCTGATGATCGAAGTGGTCTCTCCTGCCGGTTGCCGGGGATTTGATTTCGCTGCCGGATCCGACGGAAGTTCCATCCGGGGGATCGTTATTAGCGGAGGAGCTACCGGTATTTATCTCCGAAACAGCAACGGACATACGATCCGGGGAAACTATATCGGGACCAATATGGCCGGAACGGCTTGGGCTGCTTCCCGGCTGCAGAATGGTATCCATGCCAATACTTCAAACAATAATGTGATCGGAGGAACCGGAGGCCAGATCGACCGCAATCTTCTTTCAGGGGCTACTCAATGTGGGGTCAGGCTGGAAATCAGTACCGGAGCGATCATCACAGGCAATTATGTAGGGACTGATGTGACCGGCAATATAGGGATCGCCAACGGAGAGCACGGAATATATGGATACAACAACAGCCATAACCCACGGGTAGGTGGTACTACCCCAGCAGAGCGCAATATCGTTTCCTCCAGTACCGCTCATGGAATATATTTTAACAACTGTTCCTCGCCTGTAATAAAAGGAAATATTGTGGGGCTGGGGCTGAACGGAAGTACACCGCTTGGCAACGGAGGCTCCGGGATCAACCTGGAATACGTGGGGACCGGCCAGGTAGGAGGACTTACCGCAGCAGAACGCAACGTCTCTTCCAATAACGGAGGGTTCGGAGTCGTCGTCCGTAATTCAAATGGTACCGTGATCCAGGGAAACTGGCTGGGGATAGACATGGCTACCGGGCTGCTCGATCATGGCAACTACGATGCGGCGATTACCGTGACAGCCTCTGCAGATGTGATTATAGGAGGCGACGTACCGGGAGCCGGTAACATATGTTCCGGAAGTGGTAACCCGGGAGGAGGCGCCGATGGTATCTCTATCTGGGCAAACAGCCCGCGGCCGGTGATCAAAGGAAATATTATAGGGTTAGGGATAGACGGAACAACTCCTTTGCAAAATTACGGACACGGGATAGAATGTGTGGACTGCGCAGACGGGATCATAGGAGGTCCGACCCTGGCAGAAAGAAATGTAGTGGCCGCCAGTTTTCTGATCGGTCTCCAGTTGGTAAACAGTCCCCGGATCAGAGTAGTCAATACCTATGTGGGGACCGATGCCTCCGGAATGCTCGACCGGGGTGGTTCACAGGTAGGAGTAGCCGTTTCTAATTCGCCCGATGCGATTATCGGGAGTGGCCTGGCAGGAGAAGGGAACATTATTTCCGGAAATGCAGAAACCGGTATTGTGGTTTCCGGAACATCCAGCGGTACTATTATCAAAGGAAACATCATCGGTCTTGGAGCCGATGGCTCTACAGTGGTCCGCAACGACCAGATGGGGATCCGGATCGCCGGCAATAGCGGCGTGAGTAATTGTGTGGTCGGCGGCCCTTCGACCCTGGAACGGAATATCATTTCCGGAAACGGGACGAACAATGGTCATCATGGAATATTCATCGACGGCGGTTCTTCGGGGCACCAGGTGCAGAACAATTATATCGGCACCGATGCGACAGGTACTCTGGCAAGAGGAAATGGAGGGACCGGAATTTTTGTCAACAACTGCTCCCTGATCACGATCACTCAGAATATTTCTTCCAACAACGGAAACAAAGGGATCGAGCTGACAAATGCTTCTAACAATACGGTAACCGGCAACTATATCGGGACTGATGTGTCCGGCAGTTTGAACATGGGGAACGCTAATATAGGAATACGAATCAGTGCCACCAGTGTGAACAACATCATTGGAGGCAGCCTTGCCAATGCCAACGTAATAGCCAACAACAATACATCCGCAGGAGTATGGGTAGAACCAAACGGTCAGCGCAATACCATCACTTACAACAGTATTTACTGCAACACAGGCTTGGGCATAGACCTGGAAGGCTCTGCCAACGAATCGGTTCCTCCTCCTGTCATCAGTTTTTCCGGTCCGAATAGTGTAAACGGTACCGGTATAAACGGCCATATTATTCATGTGTATAGAAATGACAAAGCCGACGGAGGAGTAAAGTGTAATTGCGAAGGCGAAATCTATATCGGAACGACCGTTGTAAGCGGAGGAGTCTGGGAGGTCATACACAACCTTGGGTTAACTGCTGCTCAGGCTCTGAGCGTCACTTCTACCCATACCACTTCCAACGGCAGCACTTCGGAGTTTACCCCATGTTCGATACCTCTTCCGGTACAGTGGGCAACCTTTGAAGTGACCAAAAATACATCTTCTTCCGTACTGATTTTCTGGGCTACTTTGAGTGAAAAGAACAACGACAAGTTTGAATTGCAGAGAAGTTCCGACGGGATCCATTTTTATACCATTGCAGTATTGCCCGGGATGGGAAATTCGTCCACCCTTGTTTCGTACAGTTTCCTTGACGAAGCACCGGAAGAAGGGATCAATTATTACAGATTAAAACAGATTGATTACGACGGGCAAAATGCCTACAGCGGGATCCGCACGGTTGATTTCCGTTCCGCTCTTTCCATCCTGCCGGTGCCCGGCGGTTTCAGTCTGCAGCTTCCTCCGGGCAGCGGGAACCGCCAAATACAGTACGAGCTCTATACCCTTACCGGAGCGCTGGCGGCCAGCGGGAAAGCCATTCTTTCTGATGGGCAGACGAGGGTGGTGGTAAAACCATCGCTTGCTTCTTCTGTCTATGTAGCAGTGGCTTATTTTGAAAACACAGTAGCAAGACAAAAGATCTTACTTGCCGAATAGTGGTAGAACAGAAACACAAAACCCGTGACAGGAAAATAACTCACGGGTTTTGTATTTTTGTTTGTCTCAGAGAAAGTATTATCAGTCGATAGGAACCGGTGTGTCAGAAACAGAAGATAAAAATGGTTATATTGAAGGAGCAATCTGATAACCATTTGAGCCATGATGCATCTGAACAAGATCGTTTTTGTACTGTTTTGTCTTATTCTCTCCCCTCTGACGCAGGCACAAACGGCGGAGGTCAATGTACCGCCAGTTACCTATGTGATCGTTCACGGAGCCTGGGGAGGAAGCTGGGCATTTAAAAAAACCGATTCTCTCCTCACCGAAAAAGGATGCCGTGTCTATCGTCCCTGTCTTACCGGGCAAGGCGAACGTGTACATCTTGCCTCTCCTCAGATAGGCCTTTCCACCCATATACAGGATGTCGTCAATACCATTCTGTACGAAAATCTGCACAATGTGGTACTCGTTGGTCATAGCTATGGAGGAATGGTCATTACAGGGGTAGCAGATCGTATTCCCGAACGTATCAAAAAAATGATCTATCTGGATGCCTTCGTTCCCAGCAATGGAGAAAGTGTCAAAACGATCAAAGGGAAAGAATGGAATTATATGGAATCAATGATCCGGGATGGATTTATGGTCCCTGTATGGCTGAAGCCCGGTCAGATTCCCGGCGATGTTCCCCAGTCGGTGAAAACATTTACCGAACCGCTGATCCTTAAAAACAATCCTGCTCCTGCCATCCCCACCGTTTACATTCTTACCGTAGAGAAAGGAAAAGAAGTACAGGAAGATGATTTTGTATACCAGGCAGCCAGAGCCAGGGGCCGCAACTGGCCGGTATGGAAACTGGAAGCTGATCATAACCCTCAGTGGTCTGCAGTAGGAGAACTTGTAAATATGCTATACCTCGGTCGCTGATTGTTGGCCGTAAAATTCTTTTGGTTGGTATGAAAACGATTGATATTTTAAGTAATCTTAGCTTCTCTTCAGGGCTCCTGGAGGAAATAAAGGAAACGACCATGGGCAAGCTTTTGCCAGAAGGAGAGGCAGGAACGCTTTTTAAAAAAATCAGTTTGCAGTACGAGCTTATTACCCTTTGTCTGAACCTTC
>CAYTGJ010000171.1:0-9363 GCA_964437245.1 uncultured Chitinophagaceae bacterium | reverse complement strand
GGTTGGTAATTTTTGAAACTGATTTTGAAAAAGTAATCCCGATAGGGATAAATGTGGTTGAAATAGATGCAAGCTGTGCCACGGATGGAATTATTGGTAATGGATATCTTGCTGAAGAAATAAATGTGCAGCTTGATCCTTACGCTTATGTATCAGGTGTAAAAAACCTCGCTACCACTGCCGGAGGTTCTGATCAAGAAACGGATGAGTCTTTAAGAGAGAGATTAAAATTAGCTCCTAATTCCTTCAGCGTAGCAGGACCGACAGCAGCTTATATATTCTGGGCAAAATCGGCAAGTTCCTTGATCGTAGATGTGCACGCTGAAAGTACCACTGCCGGAGGGATGTGGATATATCCACTTATTGCCGGTGGAGAAACGACCCCAACGGAAATTTTAGAAGCGGTAGATGCGGCGTTGAGCGGATTTCAACGAAGACCTCAGGGGGATATTGTTTTGGTTTTGGCTCCTGATAAAACAGAATATAGCATCACTGCTGCATTAACGCTTGTAGATGGTGCTGTAGCAGGTGAGGTCGAAAATACTGTTATGTTGTTGCTGGAAGAGTATACCCTCCAGCGGAAAAATAAACTTGGATTAGATGCTACAGCGGATCAGATTAAAGCTATTTGCATGGTTCCTGGTGTTTATGGAGTCACACTGTCAGGGTTCTCCGATGTCGTGGTTCCTAAAACGGGATATGCGTTTTGTACGGAAATAAACTTAACCATAGCGGGTTCAAATGCCGGATAATAATAATACACCTCCAATGGCCAGTTCCATTGTTGGGGGGCCTTTAAAAGTATGGGATCAGGTATTCGCTGAAAGGCTTGATAATATTGATTTGTCTGTCTTGCTAATTTACCTGGTGCAAGTTGCTCCAGCTTCAGCCTTGTATTATCTGGCAGAGCAGTTTGATGTACTTGGTTACAAAGGCTGGTTACTGGCTAATACGGATGAGGAAAGGAGATCTGTAATTGCCGGGGCAATTGAACGTAAAAAGTATGCCGGTACTTCATGGGCTGTGACAGAAGCTTTGAAGAGTGTAGGCTATGCGGATGCCAAAGTATTAGAAGGGGTGAATGCAACTTATGATGGCACTTTCAATTATGATGGCACCATTACTTACGGTTCTAATTTCTGGGCACTTTTTTCCATTGACAACCTTGATCTTGGTGAAACGAAAGGGTTTAACGAAAATGATCTTATTGCTATCAAGAAGCTCATTGATGAATGGAAGCGTGGGGTATGCCACTTGGTAAATATTAATTTCAGTGCAAATGTTTCTGATGAATTACTTATGAGAGGAATTGTTTCATTTCAAATAATAGACACGAATGATCAGGTGCTCGAAGAGTATACCGGTGAAAATTTAATTGTGAATTCCGGACGAAGCGGTTTAGCCAGATTGATTTCTGGAGACTCTTCAAATAGGGAGGTTGATCGGATCGGCTTTGGGACCAACGGTACCGATCCGGATAGTGGAGATACCTCCCTAACCGATGCTTTTGAAAAATCAATTGATGGAGTTTCTTATCCAGATCCTCAGTCTGTGAAGTTTGATTTCGAACTCGGTTATACAGAGGCAAACGGAAAGAATATTCAGGAGTTCGGACTCCTTTGCGCTAACAATGATCTGTTTTCAAGAAAAACCAGAAGTGTTATAGTGAAGACGGATGACTTTAAAATAGTAGGAAGTTGGACAATTATATTTGAATAACAAATGGGGAATCTTGTAGAAAATACGAAGGCTTGGTCAGAAGTATATTTGATTGAAAAAGGAAATCCTGTTTTAGGCGGTGACGGCCCGGATGATATTGCAAATAAGCAAGCACATGATCTTATGAAGCGTGATAATTATCTAAAACAGGAATTAGAAAAGCAGGGCGTAGATGTGCTTATTGGATTGATGAATGGGAGTGTGGCAGATGGAGATTTTATCGTACTTTCGGGCGTAGAAATCACACTGTCTACTACCAATATTACCAATGATACTGCAACTTGGACAGAAGGTTCAGTATTCTATAAGCCAACTGGAGAGTTTGGTAGAATCTACCATGTTCTCCCAGGAAGTGTTGTTAAATCCGGTTCTGATGAATTTATCTATGTAGTAGATGGGTTAACCCTTCCGGAAATAATTAAAATTGGTACCGGATTGGCAGGTACCGGATTGGCAGATGTTGGACAAGAAATTTATATTAATAATCAATATAAAAATTCATCACTACCAATATTGACTAGCAGTTCGGTTAATTTATCGTCTATTACAGCGAGCGCAAATATTATTAGGAAAAATAATATCATAACAGCAACGGTTATAGCAACAGCAACGGTTATAGCAACAGGAGGTTATATTTTTGCAATTAGAATGCCAGATGGGTTTAAATTGCAAATTACACAGGAATTTACTGGTGTTAAAAACACAATGGTTGGGATGATTTATAGATATGCCAATGGGAGCTTAGATGGGGTTTATCCAATAACTAATGGAGTTAATGAAATAGACGCCTTTGCCGAAAATCCGACCGGGGATTTATATACATCAGCTAATTTTGACGCTTCATTATCAGCAGGAACTATCGTTCGTCATGTTATACATTTTACCGCAGTATGTAAAGATTCTATATTTGAATAAGGAGATGAAAAATATTAGTAAAGTAATAGCAACAGCCCTTCAAGAAGTTGGGTATAGTGAATACCCGGCTAATAGCAATAAGACAAAGTATGGGAAGTGGGCTAATTTCGATGGAGTAGCCTGGTGTGGTATTTTTGTTTCCTGGTGTTTCTGGAAGGCTGGAATCCCGCTTCCTAAAATTGGTTTCTTATTTCCGGGCTTTGCCGGTTGTCAAACTTTTTACAGCTATGTAAAAAAAGATAATTGGATTATTCCTTTTGAAAATGCATCACCAGGAGATATCGTGTTGTTTGATTGGAATGGAGATGGTCGGTATGATCATGTTGGCTTATTTGGCGGCAAGATGGGTGCAAATACTTTTTGGACGGTAGAAGGAAACACTTCTGCAGGAAACCAAAGCAACGGTGGTCAGGTGCAGAAGAGAGTTCGTAACCGTAATGTTGCAATTTTTGTAAAACCTAAACTATCCGTTAAATGAGAGGTTCATTAGTGTTTATCCTGCTGGCCATAGTTTTGCAAGGGTGCTTTCCCGGAAGTCTTTCTAAGTCGGAAAGAAAGGAGAATAAAGCGAAAAAGAAGGTGGCTGGGTTGCTTGCGGAATTTCCGGAGATCATCAAAACGGATAGTTTGGTAACGATTGATTCAATTCAGGCTCTGATGGTGTACGAGGAAGTTTTTTTTGACGAAAACATTGAAGCGGATGTACACCGGCTCATTGATAGTCTACGTTATGAGATCAGTTTAAAATGTCCTGATCTCACAAAAAATGATCCTGCAGTTAAAAAGCTGGTGAAGCTGGAAAGGAAAATTACACTTGAAAATTTACTTCCCCCGGTAACTTTCGATACCGCCGGGGCAAAGGTTTTGGTTTCGGCGGTTGGGAATAAATTAAAGGTTTCCGTTCAGTTGCCGGTAACGAAGGTTATAACGTTCAAAGAGAAGCAGGTAGTTATACCATGCCCGGAGCTTGGATTTTGGTCCTCTTTTTGGGTGGTCCGGTGGCTGATCGGTGCATTGGTTTTGGTTATTTGTGTGCTTTTTTTTCTCATTATTTTAATGAAGTAATTTTTTTGGGTCCCCCGGCCAGGTTGATGGATCTCTCACATCCCAGTTTACAGCGTGTCTTCTTGATAAGCTCTCAGCCTCTAGTTCGAATGGATTAGAGTAGTACCGATGATCAAAAGCATATCTTCCGATATTCCCCGCTATGTATGGGACCATAAAAACCGGAAAGTCCCAATAGATTAATTTGCCTTTATTTTTGCAGTAAAGGCTATTTACAGACAGCCATTCCCGGTACTGATAGGTATGGATAATTTCGTGTGCCGTGGTGCTATATGGGTTGTAAAAGAATGATTCCTGGTTTTTGTTTTTTAAATAGTCAACTGCTATGGAGTTGGCAAAAGCAATATTCCGGCCTGATTTCAATTCAGGATGGTCCTTAGCCTGGAAGCAAAAGGTACCCGTTCGGAGCGTTTGGCCAGGTAAAAAAGTATTTCCGGAAAGGAAATGTAAAAGAATCCCTCCAGTGGCCACCGGCATGATTCTGAGTGTGGTCTGACCGGTCATGTAAATATCCAGCCTGACCGGGCCGTAATCCATCGAAAAATTATACCAAATAGGCTTGTTTCTGGATCCATTTTCAACAATGGAGGATCCTGCAGCATGAACTATTTTAGCTGGCCAGGCGTAAAGGTAATCTCTTTCTTGGCGCAGATCTCCCAACATGTATTTGCCGGCAAATTGCAGTGAGCCGCCAAGGCAACCTTTCCCAAATCCTATAAGAAAAGCTTGGACTTTCGTCTGGCCAGGTTTCTTGTGTATTGTGGAACCAAGGCCGGAGACTATCCCCCCGGTGATGGTGTTCATCAAAAAGAACTGGTTACGCCTCGTTTCGAATGATTGGCCAGTGGCCAAAAATGAAGTCAAGATCAGTAAAATGGTAGCACAATGGTAGCACAAATGTTTCTTCATAGGTAACTTTCATGGTTACGCTACTGATTTGTGCTACACTTAAAACGTTGATTGTTACCTGTATTAGGGAATTTGAGGTAATATTAAAGAGTCCCTCTCCCTCTACTGAAAGCGATTAAAGCTGTAAACTATTTGTTTACAGCTTTTTTTGTTTCTGGTAATTTTTAGTTAATACCTCTTTGTTATCTTAACCAACACATAATTAATATTTTATTGGGTTCGAATCGCTTTCTATCGATTTGAGAAAAGACTGTAAGATGACTACGAAAATTAGAAATAGAAAATATCCTAAAGGAAGAGAGATTACATTTGATGTTCTTCGAGAGGATGAAAAATTTAAGGACTTAACAGATGAACAAGTGCATCAGGCAGTCCAAACAATAAGGGAACTAGCATGGATGATGTATGATAATTATATGAAGTTCAAAAAAGATCAATTGGAGAAGGAATCTGAAAGTTCAAAGTTACTTTAACGTTGAATTATTAGATGGTTTAAGCTCTAATTGAAGGTAAACACAAAGTGTTTTTTACTGTTATTTTCGTTCTATTTTATGGAAATCTAAGAGAGCTGTTATTTTATCTAATATTATATTGAGAGTCCAACCATCTTAAATAATATGGATCTTTTATATGCTGCATTATCTTTGTTCTAACTGCTCCGTTTGTTCTTATCTTTTCTGAATTTAATACTGAACACAAAACTAAAAATTTACCTAATGGATAGGGTCTTTGAGGATTTTTAGGAAAAAGATAAAACGAAAGTTTTTTGTCAAATATTTCTTGATAAGAAAATTGGTAAATTTGATTTGCAAGAGTAACTGTATTTGTAATCCCTGATGATATCTGGTTAAATAAAATTTTCTCTATTGCCTTACTATTTGTTATAACTAATCGAGGCAATATTGCAGTGATTTGCCTTCTTAGAAAAGAATCTGTTTGCCACAAGTTTTTATACTTTTCAATAAAGTTTAATAAATCTTCAGGGTGGTCATATTTTGCTTTATACCATAGAACACAATAGAAATCAGATGGGAGTTTACGCTTAAATGAAAAAGTAGTAATTTTTGTCTCAAAATTTTCTAAAAAGGATTTTGTCTCTGCATTAACTGGTATTTCCCATTGTGTTACCAAAAGGCAAATTTGATAAAGCGAAATATCGTCAAAAATGTCAATTGTGTCCAAAATCTTCAAGACTTCGTCAGCTGTTTTCTTCTTGTAACCTCTTTTAGAAAGATACATCAACAATTGGCTTCTTAAGCCTGGGTATTCAACATATGTTTCTGCAAACACATTTAGAAGTAAATCATTTTCTAGTTTACTATAAGTCGTAATATATCTTTTAGCAATTTTATCCCAGTACTTTGGGGATGTATCTTTAAAATGTTCTTTAAATCTTTTATGAAGCTCTGAACAAGTCTTTTTGTAGTTTGAATCCGTTTTCTTAACTTTTTCAATCTCATCTATGTATCTGTTGGCTTCAATTTGAAAATGATAATAACCTGATTTGTCAGTGTAGATATTTGTTTTGGCAAGATTAAGGGCAAGTCCTCTAGTCTTTAACATATCTGAAACCGAACTAATAGTTTCAATAGCGTCTTTTTTAGTATCAACTCCAATTACAATATCATCCATCCATCTTGTAAAATTGTCGTTGGTTTTTTGCTTGATGACGTCATCAACTTCAAATAGAAATGAATGTGCAAGTAAGCGTATACCTTCAATATTAGTCGTTGGTAAGCCTCTTCGTGAGTATGGTAAATAATCGGGTTTCCAAGATATTTCTTCAATAATTCTGAAAAGCAAATCAATTAATACTTCATCGATTTTGCTATAGCTTGTAAATACCTTTCTTAATTCTTCAATGTCAATACTGTCGTAGTAATTTGATAAGTCTGTTACTACAATTAAGTTTTTCCCATCGTGAAAATTGTAAATCTTCTTTTGTAATTGTTTCCATTGTTGTCGCCATGTCAATCCGTAATCTTCAACTTTATGAGGGTGCGTTACATTATGTTTGTCTCTTGAATAAAATGCATTGTTGGATGGCTGATTATTCAAAATCTGTTTTGCAACTTCTTCAACAAGAACTTGCAAAACAAGTGCGTCAATTGGTTGAGGAATTACTAAGTGTCTACATACTCCGAATTTCTTCTCAATTCTGTAAATTAATGGTTGTGAAACTTTGTATGTTCCGCTTAGAATTTCATTTTTTATAGCTAAAGCTCTTTCTTCAACATTATAGTTAAAGTCGTAATGGTCATACAGGTCTTTAAGATCAAGATTTCTTAATTGATTTTTAACTATGTTTCTCCAAACATCAATTATCCTTTTCTTTTCAAATATTTTGGAAAGAGCAGCTTTTCTTAATCTGTTAAATCGTTCTGTCTGCATTTATATTTATTTAAAGTATCATGGTCCAGCTAGCTGCTAACTATCAAATATACACGATTGCCTTGAAAAATAATGTAAATATCTCAAGACTAAGGAATAACTTGTTGAAAAGGTCTTGCTTGAAAGATTGATACATTTTTTGTTTATAGTTAGATTCATATATTCAGTTGTTAAAATAGTAGAATTGCTAAAACCCGATAGCTCGATGGTATCAATTGATGTAAATTTCTTTTACGCAAATAGGTTGCACACTAGATATTCATATTTAAAAAATCATTGTTAGTGAAACTAAATTTAAAATTATGAAAAGCAAACAGTCAGTTTTTATTGATCCTCTAGGAAAATTTAGAATATCAATTTTGCCAGAATGGGAATACAATCAAAATAATGAAAGTGAGAAAAAAGGTGGACCTTATCAATTCGGAATATCAGAGTCATGTGTATTTCAAATTAGTTGTAAACCTATTAATGATCATATTAGTAAAATAATTACGGATAATAAATTTAATACCTATGACTTCTCACAACCTACTGTAAGTTTCTATGAAAAGTTTATTGAAAATGTTGATATTACTTCATATGTCTGGATGTGTCCCATTGAGGATTATTTTATTTTTGCTATGTATTATTACGATCCTGCAGTAAAGAATCCTAAA
Source organism: uncultured Chitinophagaceae bacterium (assembly GCA_964437245.1). Taxonomy (GTDB): domain Bacteria; phylum Bacteroidota; class Bacteroidia; order Cytophagales; family Cytophagaceae; genus JANYCO01. The sequence goes on along the minus strand of CAYTGJ010000171.1, from coordinate 1,708 downwards.
GATATAGGATTAGATCTTTTATCCATTCGCTCGTCTCTTAGGAATATTAACTTCTCTAGGACGTCAAAAAATAAAATTGAGCAAATCTCTTCTGAAACTGTATTAAAGGATTATTACAAAATTGAAACATGGAATGAAAAACCAAGTAGATTTTTTGATTTTATGACGGCTTCTGACAAGTCTAAAGGAAAACGAATTGCTCCGCTTGAGATAGATGCTATTAAACTTTATACTTTGTTAAAGCTTAAAATATCTGATCAGCCTAATGGTTTTTACACAACAGTTAGGTTAGGTCTGCCTCTAGACAATATGTTTTGGTGGGATTTTATTCTTGAATGTGATAAAGGGTTTATTCAAATATGGCGAACACCACATATAATTGAAGCCTTATACGTTTTTGAAGAAGAAGACTTCGATTTAATTAAATTTTTAAATGATAATATTAAAGAAAATATAAATGAGATTCTTAAAGAAATTGGAAATTTTGAAAAACACACTGTATATATTAATCATTATAAAAGTTATAAGGATTGTGTGAGTTATTTATGGGATGAAGTCTCCAATATTGATCTTACACCTCCATCAAGTATAAATCAACATCTTATTGAAGATCAAAATATACTTGATAAATATCATAAGGAATTAAAATCTTATATGACTAATAGTGTCAAGTTTCATACTTTAGGAAAATCTATGGTTTTGAATGCTGCGTTTAAAATAGAATCTTTTATAAATCTAACCATTAGAGTTGGGGCATCTCAGGAGGTAAGAAACTATCCCGACGTCTTGGATAAATACTTACGATACGATTTTGGTCCTAAGATTAAAAATATGAGATTTTATTCCTCAATATTAATTGATGATATTGATATGGATAATCAAGCAATAAAGGACGGATTAGAGTTGATGACTTTGAGGAATAAATATGTTCACTACGATGAAAAGTCTCCTTATAATAAGTTAGGAGAAATTCTTTTTGATCGAGATTTTCCACTTCATCCAGTTCTAAATGATCGTCCAGCCGTTGATTCTATTAAACAAATATTTCATAAGCCGGACTTTAACACTGTTTCTAAAGCTTATCATACTTCTAATAATTTTGTGAATTATATTGAATCATTATTTAATCCCAAATATAAAAGTAAGCTTATTACTACCTTAGAGCAGAATCCTATTAGCTATAATGAGACTGAGAAGAATTATTCTGTAATATTTAATCGTTCATCCTTAGATTTTTTTACTAGTTGATAGTTAAATATTATTTAGTAAATAGAAACCTTTCTAAATAAGAAAATCAAAAATATTAATCACTTCATATTTAAAAGATTTGGTATGAAAAAGTTCGATAATCTGACCCTCCAGTCTACAATCCATCAAGAGTGTGAAGCAAGAGCAACAGAAGCTTTTCTTCACACTCTTTTGTTTTTACACCTCAGCAGTCGCTCGGCAATGCCGAGTGACAAATATCTTGGTATTCCGATAGCTATCGGAATGGCCGGTTCATGAAGCAAGGGATTGAAAATATCTAAGTTCGGTGAAACCAGTAGTAAATAATATTTTTTATCTTTGTTAACTTTTTACTTTTTTAAACAAACTATTTTTATGTCAGAGTTACGAAAAGCAAACACTGCCTATGCTTATTTTTTAACATTTTGAACCTGCTACCTTTATATGGACAATAAGTTAAGTAAAAAACTATTAACTTAAC
>CAYTGJ010000170.1:6626-9383 GCA_964437245.1 uncultured Chitinophagaceae bacterium | reverse complement strand
GTTCTGGGCCCACCAGCCTTGAGTGGTATGGCTTTCGGAACTACAACATTCCTCATGGGAGTGTTCTGCATGGTCGTGTGAATGACTCATAATATCGTTTGTTTAATGTGCATGTCCTTTTTCTGTGTTACTCATCTTAGCGAGAAGGGCATAGGTCCCTTTCACTACTACCTGGGCATTCCCGGTTTCGAATCCTTGTGGAATCGTGAGCGCGGTATATCCGTTCTGGGAGACTCCTTTGGTCACTTCGATCGCTTTAAATGTGTACTTTTCTTCGTGTGGAGTCTCATGATCATGGTCATGATCGCCACTATGATCATGAGGCTCTTCGGTCTTGACGAAAATATAGTCTTTTCCTGCATTATTTACTACTGCTTGTTCGGGAAGGACAGCCGTTTGGTTTTCTTCTATTTCGATCAGTGCTTTTAAATACATATTGGGCATCAGTGTCGGATCTTCTTTGTCCAGGTGAGCGTGTACCCTGATGGTCCGGTCTTCTGAAATTTTATGGTTGATCATGAAAATGGATCCTGTTCTTTCATGGTTACTTTCATTGACCAGGATGAACCTGATCTTTTGGCCGTTTTTTAGTTTGGTAATATCTTTTTCAAAAACCGTAAGCTCTGCATGCAAATGTTCTGTGTCTACGATCTCGAAAATGATATCCTGGGGATTGACGAATTTTCCTATGTTCACATTGACTGCAGTAATGTAGCCGCTGATGGGAGCGTATAGGTTTACGGTACTTCTGATGTTGTGTTGTGAAAGACTATAGGGATCGATGTTCAGGATCTTTAGTCGTTCCTCCTGTGCCCGTACGGTTATCAGCAGACTATTGTAGTCAGCGCTGGTCTGTTGAAATGTTTTGGCGGATGCTACATTTTCTTTGGCCAGCTCTTCCTGACGTTTGTATTCCAGTTCCAGAAAGGTCAGTCGTTGTTTGTTCTCAAGATACTGACTTTGCAGTTGTATAAAATCCGGATTCTGAATGGTAGCGATGATTTGTCCTTTTTTTACTCTCATCCCTTGCAGCATTTCGGTGGATTTTATAAATCCGCCCAGCATGGCGGAAACAGAGACCAGGTTTTGTGGCGGTACATCCAGCATCCCGTTTACGGCAATCGTAGCACTCATGTTCTTGTATTCTATTTTGCCGAGTTCTACGCCCGCTATTTTGTACTGAGCGGTTGTAAACTCTACCGTACTCGTTTCTTCTTCGTGTTCTTCATGAGTGGTTTCGGTAGCTTTATTTTTACACGAACTGATTTGTATAAAAATCAGTAAAATGGTCGTTATGTTGATTATTTGTTTCATCGGTGACTATTTTTAATTATTTGTTCCCTACAAGAAATTCTATGTTTAAAATGGAATGATTGTATTGGTTCAGAATGTTCAGATAATTATTCTGAATTCCCAGTACCCGGTTGAGTCCCTGCGAAAATTCGAGATAACTGATGGCTCCGTTCTGATAACTTTTTAAAGCATTATAGTAAAGGATGTCAGCAGTAGGAAGAGCATTTTTTTCATAATATTCCAGGCTGTTCTGAAATTTTGAATATTCCTGAAATGCTTGCGCGTATTGCCCCTGGAGGTTTTTCTGATAAAGATCAAAATTGGCTTTGGCCATGTTCCGGTTTGCTTCCGATGCTTTGATCCTTCCAAGCTGAGGCCTTGTCCAGAGCGGGAAGACTATCCCTACGGTGATTCCCTGGAAACGATTCCGGTGAGTGGCCATGATAGATTCATCACGATAGTCTATGGCGCCGTACAGTGATTGGTTGAAATAACCCAAAGTGAGTTCGGGAGCGAGGTTTGATTTTTCCATTTTTTTGGAAGTCTCTGCTACCCTGATCTGTTGCCTGAAGTAATGTAAGGCAGGATTATTTCCGATCATACTGGTGTCATCGTCAAAAAGAAGTATCCGTTTTTCATAAGGACCTTCCTGTGAAGTGACCAGTTCCGTACTATTCATCAGGGTGTGTAATTTGTTTTCGAAAATAAGGATGTCGGCTTCGGTTTGGGTGATCGACGTCCTGATCTCATAGAGCTGACTTTCGGCGGTGGCTTTTTCCAGGATATTACTTTCTCCTGTGCGCAACCGGAGTTCAGCTGCTTTGAGAAAAGAAACGAATATACTGTCTTGCTTTAGCAGAAGAGCCCGTTTGGCTTTGTTGTACTGCAGTGAGTAGTAGGCTGCTTTTACCTGTAACAACAGTTCGTTTTCCGTCATCATCTTGGTGTATTCTTCGCTTTTTACGGTTGCGTTATAAAATTGAGACCGTTTGTGCATCGTGGTCGGCAAAGGGATCGTTTGTTCAAGCGTGATGTTGTCATCGTTATAATAACTGTTGAACTGGCCATACATCAGGGTAGCCGATGTTTTCCCGATTTCCGAGGACGTGTTTTTTAAAGCCTTGCTGTAGTCGATCTTGTACTGAGCGGCCAATACTCCTCTGTTATTTTGTAACGCTTCTTTCATTGCTTCCTCCAGTGATACTACTCTTGGGGCTTGAGCCACAGAGTTTCCGGCCGAGAAGATCAAAAGAAGTGGAACCAGTATTGTCGCCGTACGGGGAAGATTGCCTTTGAATCCTTTTTCGGAAATAAGGTAGAGGACCGGAAGTACCAGTAACGTAAGCAACGTAGCAGAGATCAGGCCTCCGATCACGACGGTAGCCAGTGGTTTTTGCACTTCTGCTCCCGAACCCTGAGACAAGGCCATGGGCAAAAATCCCAGGGAAGCGACTGTGGCAGTCA
>CAYTGJ010000170.1:0-6616 GCA_964437245.1 uncultured Chitinophagaceae bacterium | reverse complement strand
CCGGACGCAGCCGGGTGGTGGTTCCCTGTAAAATAATTGTTTTGAGGTCAGTAAGCCCTTCTTTTTTCAGGTGGTTAAATTCTCCGATCAGCACGATCCCGTTTAATACCGCTACCCCAAAGAGGGCAATGAAGCCTACTCCGGCAGAGATACTAAACGGCATGTCCCGTATCCAGAGGGCCAATATTCCTCCGATGGCTGATAATGGTACGGCCGTAAAGATGAGTATACTCTGTTTTACGGAATGAAATGTAAAATAGAGCAGGATAAAGATCAGCATTAGGGCGGCCGGTACGGCTATGGATAAACGCTTCTTCGCTTCGAGCAGATTTTGAAACTGCCCTCCGTAGGTGATGTAGTAGCCGGCAGGAAGTTTCAGTTGACTTTCTGTCTTTTTCTGGATCTCTTCCACAATGCTTTCTACATCTCTGTCCCGTACATTGAATGCTACGGTGATCCGGCGGCGGGTATCGTCGCGCTGGATCTGGTTAGAACCTATTTTGAACTCAATCGTGGCCACCTGGTTCAAAGGAATCTGTGTGCCGGAAGAAGTTGTCACAAAGAGGTTCTTAACATCGTCAATCCCCTGACGGTTTTCGTTCGCCAGCCTTACCACCAGTTTGAACCGTTTTTCTCCTTCGTAAATGAGTCCGGCAGATTCTCCCGCAAAGGCGGCACTGACGATCCTGTTCATCTGTTCGATGTTCAGTCCGTATTGAGCTACTTTGTCGCGGTCGAAGTTGACCACGATCTGTGACAGTCCGGTTACTTTTTCAACGTACAGGTCTTTGGCTCCCCGGATCGGTTGTACGATGGCGGCCAGTTTATTGGCCTGACTGGTGAGTACATCGAGGTCTTCTCCGTAGATCTTGATGGCTACATCTTGTCTGGCACCGGTCATCAGTTCGTTGAAACGCATCTGGATCGGTTGAAGAAATCCAAAGTTTACCCCGGGAATTTCTTCGAGTACTTCCTGCATCCTGTTGGCCAGCTCGTTTTTGTCCGTTGTCGTAGTCCATTCGTTTTTATCTTTCAGCAGGACCATCAGGTCGCATGCTTCAAGGGGCATGGGATCAGTGGGGATCTCACTGGTTCCTACTTTTCCTACTACTTCTTTTACTTCGTTGGGGAAATTTTTCAGCAGGAGCTCTCCTGCTTTCAGCGATGCATCGATCGTCTGACTCATGGAGCTGCCGGTCAGTACTCTTGTTTCTACGGCAAAATCACCTTCATCCAGACTTGGGATAAATTCTCCTCCCATATTCATGAAGAGGAGTAGGCTACCCGCAAAGAGCATTACTGCCGTGGAAATGACGAGCCACTGTTTCCGTATGGCAAACAATATGGCCGGTGTATAAAGTTTTTGGAAAAAGTCCATGATCCTGTCAGAAATGGTACGTTTGGATTCCGTTTTTTTACTCAGGAATAAAGCGGAGATCATCGGTACATAGGTAAGAGATAAAATAAAGGCTCCCAGAATAGCAAAGGATACGGTCTGGGCCATTGGTTTGAACATTTTTCCTTCTATCCCTACCAGTGCCAGGATCGGGAGGTATACGATCAGGATGATGATCTCTCCGAAAGCAGCAGCGTTACGGATTTTGGAGGCTGACTCGTATACCTCTTCGTCCATCTCTTTCTGTGAAAGCCGGTGACCATAATTTTTGCTTACAATATGATGAAGTGTCGCTTCCACGATGATCACGGCACCGTCTACGATCAGACCGAAATCGATGGCTCCTAAAGACATCAGATTGCCGGATACTCCGAAGAGGTTCATCATGGCGAGAGCGAAGAGCATGGCAAGAGGAATCACCGAGGCCACTACCAGTCCGGCCCGGATATTGCCAAGAAACAGGACCAGTACGAAAATAACGATCAGCGCTCCTTCTATCAGGTTGGTGGATACGGTGGATATAGCACGGTCTATCAGCTTGGTGCGGTCCAGGAAGGTTTCTATTTCGACGCCTTCGGGTAAATTTTTCCGTATCTGTTCGAGCCTGCTTTTGACATGGCCGATTACTTCGTGGGAGTTTTCCCCTTTCAGCATCATGACAATGGCTCCTACTACTTCTCCTTCGTTGTTGCGTGTCATGGCGCCATAACGTACGGCGTGCCCGTATTGAACCTCTGCTACATCCTTGATCAGGATGGGGATTCCACTGACTGTGTTCTTTATGACAATTTTCCGGATGTCGTTTATAGTTGCGGCCAGTCCTTCCGTACGGATGAACCAGGTATTGGGATTCTTGTCAATGTATGCGCCTCCTGTGTTCTGGTTGTTGCTTTCCAGGGCTGTAAATACTTCTGCAATGGTGAGGTTCATGCTCCTGAGCTTATCAGGATTGATGGCTACTTCGTATTGTTTTACATACCCTCCGAAGCTGTTGACTTCTGCCACTCCCTTAGTGCCAAGCAACTGTCTTCGTACCATCCAGTCCTGTATCGTCCGGAGTTCCATGGCGCTATACTGGTTTTCATACCCTTTTTTAGGCCGTAGTATATATTGATAGATCTCGCCCAGACCGGTGCTGACAGGAGCCATTTCCGGAAGGCCTACTCCGGCAGGAATTTCTTCGGACGCCAGTTTGATCCGTTCGTTGACCTGTTGCCGGGCCCAGTAGATATCGGTGCCTTCCGTGAATACAACAGTGACTACCGAGAGGCCGAAACGGGAAATGGAACGGATCTCCACTTTGCCAGGAATACTGGCCATATTTACTTCCACCGGAAAGGTGATCAGTCGTTCTACTTCCTGTGCCGCCAGTGAGGGACTGGAAGTAATGATTTGTACCTGATTGTTGGTGATATCCGGTACCGCATCGATCGGTAACTTGCTTGCCGACCATATTCCCCAAAAGATCAGGGCAATGGTCAGGATACCAATGATCAGCTTGTTCTTTATGGAGAACAGGATTATTTTATCCAGCATATGAATAGTTTACTTAAAATGAATTAACCAAATGAATAATTATACAATGGCCGTGATCGGGAGAATGCTTTTTCCCCGGAAATCCGGATGAATTGTATGGAATAAGAAATGGTTAACCTAATTTGGGAGGTTGCCAGAAGGAATAAAAATAGCAGGAAATAAAATCGGAAGAATAATTGCTGGTCAGTTGAGGATGCACTCTGATTGTTTCAGAGGATACATTAAAAACCGGTGTATAGAGCACATATCCACCACAGCCGCAGCAAGAGCAGGAGCATAAGGGAGAACAGGTGTCTTCGTCGTGTTCGTGCTGGGAATGATCGGCACTTAATTCTATCCCTGGTTCGTTGCAGGTCTCATTGTCTGTGCATGGTATCAGGGCAAGCACCAGGATAAAAAGGGACAATATGAAAGCGAACAAGCGCATCGATAGAACAAATATAGAGTTTTTCTGTTTTTAAACAAGGATTTTTGCAGATCAGTTCAGATGGGTAGGGAAAAGGGAACGTTAAGTAAACGGATTATTCCCTTTTGGGAAAAACAAGGGAGTTTTAAAAATACCAGCATACGTTTGCTTTCTGGCTGGTCTGGGACCAGGTTCTGGTATCCTTTGTTGTACTCAATACTTACAAGCTGTTTGTGAGGACACCATAGCCGTCAACTTTATATTAAACGGTAAAGTTATTTTAGGACGAGACAGGTTAAAGACACAGACAGTGGCTTCAAAGAACCATTCAGCCAAAAATAAGCGGTCGTTTGTGAGACACAAACGACCGCTTTAAAGTGGGCACCTGACCATTTCCGGATCGTCAGGTTATACTAATTCAGCTTCTTTTGCCTCTTTTTCTTCTTTCACCAGGTCTTTCTCTACCCGAAGGTTTTCGATGATGAACTGTTGCCGCTCCATGGTATTTTTACCCATGTAGTAGTTCAGTAGTTTTACGATTGCCGAGTCGTTGTGAAGGATCACCGGCTGTAGTTTCATATTTTCTCCGATAAATAATCCGAATTCATCCGGAGAGATCTCGCCCAGTCCTTTGAAACGTGTTATTTCCGGTTTTCCTCCCAGCTTATTGATCGCTTTTTGCTTGGCTTCTTCGCTGTAGCAATAGAACGTTTCTTTTTTGTTGCGGACTCTGAAAAGAGGAGTTTCCAGGATGTATACATGTCCGTTTCTGACCAGATCGGGAAAGAACTGGAGAAAGAACGTCAGCATCAGCAGACGTATGTGCATGCCGTCCACATCGGCATCCGTGGCGATCACCACTTTGTTGTACCGGAGTCCGTCAAGACCGTCCTCAATATTCAGAGCGTGCTGAAGCAGGTTGAACTCTTCGTTTTCGTATACTACTTTTTTGGTGAGTCCAAAGCAGTTCAGCGGTTTTCCGCGGAGACTGAATACTGCCTGGGTTTCTACATTTCTTGATTTGGTGATGGAACCGCTGGCCGAATCTCCTTCTGTAATAAAGAGGGTGGTATCGTACTTCTTTTCATTTTTTCCTTCGTCCAGGTGGAAGCGGCAGTCACGTAATTTTTTATTGTGCAGGTTTGCTTTTTTTGCTCTTTCGTTGGCCAGTTTTTTGATCCCTGCGATGTCTTTCCGCTCTCTTTCGGATTGCAGAATCCTTTTTAGTAAGGCATCTGCTACGGAAGGATTTTTATGCAGGTAATTGTCCAGTTCTTTTTTGATGAAATCGTTTACAAAGTTCCGGACGGTCGGACCATCGGGACCAATGTTGATGGACCCGAGCTTGGTCTTGGTCTGCGATTCGAATACAGGTTCCTGTACACGAACGGCGATGGCCGCTACGATCGAAGACCTGACATCGGAGGCATCAAAATCTTTTTTGTAAAATTCTCTTACAGTCTTGACCACAGCTTCGCGGAAAGCGGCCAGGTGAGTACCTCCCTGTGTGGTATTCTGTCCGTTTACAAAAGAATAATATTCTTCTCCGTATTGGTCGCCATGGGTCATGGCAAGTTCAATATCGTTGCCCTTCAGGTGTAGGATCGGGTAGCGTGCACTTTCGGTATCTATTTTTTTACTGAGAAGATCGTACAGTCCTTTTTCGGAGTAATACTTATTCCCATTGTAATTGATCGTCAGGCCTGCGTTCAGGTACGTATAATTTTGAATCAGTTCTTCCAGGTATTCCGGGATATAGCGGAAGTTTTTGAAGATAGTGTTGTCGGGAACAAAGCAGGTATAAGTACCATTTTTTTCGTCAATAGACTGCTCTTTGTGGTCTTTGATCAGTATCCCTTTCTCAAATTCTGCTATTTTAGTTCTTCCTTCCCGGATGGATTGTACTTTGAAATAAGAGGAGAGCGCATTTACAGCTTTGGTACCGACCCCGTTCAATCCTACGGATTTTTGGAAAGCACCGGAATCGTATTTTCCACCTGTGTTTATTTTTGACACACAATCAATTACCTTTCCCAACGGAATGCCCCGGCCATAGTCGCGTACTTCTACCTTAAGATCGGATAATTTGATCTCGATCAGCTTTCCGTATCCCATCATGTGCTCATCGATACAGTTGTCAATGATTTCTTTTACAAGAATATAAATACCGTCGTCCTGGGCAGAACCATCTCCCAGTTTTCCTATATACATACCGGGACGTAAACGGATATGTTCTTTCCAATCCAGCGACCGGATACTGTCTTCGGTATATTCTACTTTCTTATCTGCCATCGGCTTTTGTAACTAAAATTATATTCTAAAATTAGCAAAAATAGAGGGTTTTAGAAAAAAGGACTTATCCACAGCCTTTAATTTACCGGGAGCTGCCAAAATAAAATCCTTATTTTTACCTTATACTAATAAAATTAGAAAGGTTATGAAAAAGTATTGGTTGTTGATGGGGTCTTTGTTTATTAGCTATTTGACCCTTGGACAGGTGGAGGTCCTGCCGGTTCCCAATGAGCAGGAGAAAGCAGCGCTCGTGAAGCTGACAGATGCTTATCTGGATTTTGTGAATAAAATGTCTGAGCCGGGAGATCCTGAGGGGAAAAAGACTCTCTCGATCAAATTTATGAGGGAAGTACTGGCCAAAGGAGATGTTTTTACTGTCAATGATATAGACACACTTGGGAAAGCCGAGGATATAAAGTTTCTGGTTTATATGAATCGCCTGGCGGCGGCCCGTGGTGGTACGCTGAAGCACAGCATCGAGCCCTCATCAGTGGTCTATGAAAAGATGAAGTACGATCAGTGGCGCAGGTTTTATTATGCAGAAATAAAAGCGACTAAAGTACTTTCATGGACTGAAACAGTAACCCAGGATTCTGTGGTGCAGCAGAGTAAGGAAATTCCTGTTTCTTTTTTCGTAAAATATGAGAAGGAAAACGGAGTAGCCAAAAATTTCAGGCTGTGGGCCATTGCGGAGAAAGGAAAGCTTCCGGCATTGCCATCCCTGGAGCCGCTTCAGCAGTGGTGGTCAGGGCTGGATGAGGAGTGGAAGACCCTGCTGAATAAGACCCGTAAGATGGATGCTTATCCCAGAGAGTCGGATCTGGAAAGACTTACCTATCAGCAGGAGTTGAATTTTGAAAAGGCCAACTTTAAAACTTATGAACCGCTGGCGGCTTTTACCAATGTAAAAAAACTGATCATCTCGGAGTCTACGATCAATTCGTTTGAGCCTATAGCTAAAATGAAATCGCTTACCTATCTGGATA
>CAYTGJ010000169.1:0-9423 GCA_964437245.1 uncultured Chitinophagaceae bacterium | reverse complement strand
TATTTTTATTCGTATCCTATCACCAGCTCCCCGGATGCGGTAGAGGCGATCCTGTATTCTTTCCCATTTGCTTCCACCCGTACTTTGTAGCAGGTGTTCTGCTTATATTCCACTCTGACAATATCAGTGATCACCGGGTGGGAGAATTCCGACTGAATAAACTCAGTAACTCTTGCCGGCAGTTCCTGATAGGCAATACTGTAATCTGTTTCAACCAGGTTTCCGGCTTCATTATAGAAAGCCGAAACATAGCGGCCCTTCATCATAAAGTCATATTCCGTGGTCCCGTTTTCTTTATCGAAACGATGTACATTCCGGGCATGATGGAAAGAATGACGGAATGTTTTGTCTGTAGTATGAACCTTCTCTGCCATTACAGGCATTGATACATAGAAAGCCATCAGCAGGACCGGGGCAAATATTATCTTTCTCATAATTGACATAGTTCTTAATTGTTGAATCAAAACTATGATCTAATTCTGTGTAAATTCAGTAGGAAATCTGTTGGAATTCTGTAGTTGGCCTCTAACAGGCAGAAATGCAGGAAAAAATCAAAAAAACAGAGATTAGCCGTATTTTTCGGTTACGTCAAGCATCATCTCAGGAAGAGATTCTGAATAAAAAGTCTGAACATGCTTCTGGTTCTGCCACAATTCACAGTACCATTGCATATTTTCCTTATGCCACCATACGTAGCCCTGAAAGTTGCCACCGATATAATCGGCATACAATTTTTCTTTCTTCAGCTTGGCTGCGATCTTCTTATTGATCACATAGTTATAATTGCTCATCACGGTCTGGGCAATATAACCGTAATTAGCCGGGCGTTTGATAAGACGGGTCGCCGCAATCCGTTCGGGCACCGTACCGCTGGTCCAATAATCTTCCACATCCATGATCCACTCTTCGTCCCACTGATACAGCAGCAGATCCCCATGGTCAATGCGGTAGACAAGATAACAGTCTTTATTCCCTATATTATCACGGTTCTGATCGTCGAGTTTAGCGATAAACTCATTTAAAAAATCTTTGAAATACGTAGCCTCTCTATGAATCACTTCACCGGTAGACTGATCTTTTAACGTTATTTTGATCGAAAGGTATTCCATTATTTGTTTTAAACGAATCGCATCAGGCATGACGAATCATATCCACCTGAAACACTCGCGTTATTTTTTCTTTTTTGTGGTAGTGGTTGCCGGACGTTCCAGCACCATTAACAGTTCTGCATCTTTATAAAACTCTATTTTTGTTCCGTTTTTACGAATGGAATTCGTTTTCTCCAGGGCCTCTTTGGCCGCTACTTCCAGCCCGTCAATATAATCCTGGCAGGCTTTGCGGGTCGAGACCAGCTTAAACGGCTTGATCATATCTCCCGTGATAAACTCAAACCCGGAGGTGATACGATTGCAGCCTACATAGAGCAATATACTTTTTGCCTTCGTATCAATGGTTACGGTAGTTTCCTTTGTCCCTACCTCGATCATTTTACCACTATCCTTCAGTGTCTTGATCTTCCAGGTACCTTCTACATAAAGTTTTGTCTGAGCCTGCAAGTTTACTACGAAAGCTGTATAACAAAGTACAAACAGGAATAATTTCATTGTTTTCATATTCTATCCGGTGGTGTTTTGAAGTAAGTCTTTAAAGTTATGAATAGTACCTGTATTATTCAAGCAAATTTCGATCCTGCATTTTCAAATCGTGGTAAAATGGCTTATCTTAGAGAATTATCCAATACGATATGTTTCCAGATCCTGTTTTTATTTCACTCTTCCTACTTGTTTTCGCTGCTTTATGGATATCGGTATGTGGCCTGCTTTCCTGGCTGACGGGTTGGTATGCATTCTCCTCACGACATCCTTATCCCTCCAACCACCAGGCCTATCAGTCTTACTCCTACAAAAGCCTCCAGTTTAACCGAATCGGCTCGTACAGTAACAGCATAAACATTTCTTTTTTTGAAGACGGAATAGGGATACAACCGCTTCTCCTCTTCAAAATCTTTCACCCTCCCATTTTCATTGCCTGGAAAGATATTACAAGAATAAAAGAGGGCAAGGAATTTTTTTGGTATCCTGCACTGGATATGTACATTGAAGGAACCCAGATACGGTTTTATGGAAAAGAGATCATCAGCCACCTCAAACAATGCTATCACAACCCCGGAGGCGGGTATGAGAAAACCGGAGCATGAAGTGGCGCAGGGCATAGTATGCCCCTTTTTCCAATAGTGTAAACACCAGGTATTTCTTTTAACATGAAGATCTTAATCATCGGAAACGGAGGCACAGGAAAATCCACTCTGGCCCACAAAATGGGACAGGAGCTGAACCTGCCGGTCACCCACCTGGACCTGATCATGTGGGATAAAGACTGGAACCGGACTACAGAAAAAGAGTTTACCCGGCAGCTTGCAGCCATCACCCCCTCGAAAAACTGGATCATTGAAGGCTGGGGATACCACTCTACGCTTTACGACCGGATCGAAAAAGCCGATGTGATCGTCTATCTGCGGTTTCCTCTTGCTTTTTGCCTGAAGAGCGTGCGCAAACGCAATGAAGAATACAACTTCCGGAAAAATCCTTTTGATCCTTTCGAAGACGACCGTCTTTCACATCATGAATTATTTGAAGAGGCCATCCGGGAGATGCATCATACCTACGAACCGGACCTTCAGCGCTGGCTGAACCAATGGGAGTACAGCCTTAAAAAAATATACGTCTTTCCGAGCCGGACAGCGCTGGAGAAAGGATACTCTGCCATGCTCGAAGAGATCAAGTCTATACCATAAAAAACCCGGCCTTCTAACAGAAGACCGGGTATATCAGGAGCGTTTGAAGCAAACCCTTAATTCACTTTCAACACTTCGCTCGTATGCTTCTGTGCATTCAGACCATGTTGTACCAGCCTGAACGTATTAACTCCATTTTTATCTGAAGGAACAAAATAATCGAAATTGGTGCTTTTCCCTGTTCCATCGTTTACCACAAACCCAACGGTAGTAAAGTTGAGGCCATCGGAAGATCCTTGTATTTCGGTATACGAAAGGGTCTCGCGCATCAACACCTGCCAGGACAAGCGATAAAATGCTTTTTCTTTTTCTGCTACAAAACCTGCTGTTTCAGGAAATGAAACCGTTGGATAATCCACGGCATTCACCGTTTCCATGCTGGAAGCCTGCTCTGTCACTTTTGCCGCCGCTTCCGGAGCCTTTTTGTATCCGTAGGCCAACGCCATTGTATTATCTTCCCGGCTCTGCGCCTGTGACGCAAAAACCATCAGGAATAATCCCGATGCCAATAGTGTTATTTTGATGTTGTTCTTCATAAGTCTACCCTTTCCTTTAATATGTTCAATCCTAAAACAACTGGCTATAATACATTTTGTATAAGTAGTTTTACGGGCAACTCTTGATCCGGGTTGTGAAAAAGAACTGAATTTTACAGAGGGGAAAAACAGGTAGAAACAGCTCTCGCAGTCCATATTTTCCGGCAAAGGGTCTAAATACCACTGTTTCAAAGGAAAAAACAGTTTTATAGATTGTCAGGAGTGGTTTTGAAGACCGGATTAGGAAACAGGAACAGGGAACGGAAACAGGTCTTGGATAGGGGAAATAAAAACCGGAATACTGAAGAATACCAGGAATAAAGATATCCTGTATCTGACATCTTATATCTATAATAGTAAATGTGATACCGGACAATTTTTAATTTCATAATCGTCCTGAAGATCTTCCTGCAAAGTCCGGTCTGTGGCTGGGGGGTCCCTAACCATAGCCATCAACTTAAGGACTCACTGTCTCGTCCTAAAATAACTTTACCGGTTAATATAAAGTTGACCGCTATGGTCCTTTGACAAGCCACTTATGGCCTGTCCTCTGACAGGCCATGGAATTATTTTATAGTGTAGGGACCAAATCACAGACTAGAACCAAAGCAATTTATCCGGGACAAGAATTCCTGTCATTTCAGCCATTGTGTTCAGAGAAGGAAATACCATAAACTATATTCTGGCGGGAGGTATAAAACCATCTTTATTTTACTTTTGATGGATAATAATACTGTTCTAAAAATATTTTTTTTGAATCATGGTATGAGACTACCGCTCCCAATTTATACATGAAATAAATAAAATACCAGGCGAAGTCTAACTGATAATTTAGAAATCCGGCCCGTGCACTTCCAGGATATAAGTGATGATTGTTATGCCATTCTCCGGATGTCAATCCTGGTCTCAGTTGATTTACGGACAAGTCCTTCCGGTTATAGTCTACACCGTCTTTTCGTTCATCCTTCCCTTTTCCATGGCCAGTGTAATTGAAACCTCTTACACCTATTACCCATGCCATGGCCCCGGTAAATAACGCGCAGGCCAGTGAATGTCCACCGATCAAATACAGGGTAAAATACCAGAATGTCCAGTTGAGAATCCAAAGTATTGCTGTATGTGAAGGGTTGGTAACCGAACCCCATTTCTTATAGCTTAGGTAACTATTGATTTTTATTCCGGTATGCCCCAGGAAAGCAACTACTTTAGAATAGTCTTTCTCGTTAAGATCTTTGGAGATCTGCTGATGGTTGGTATCCGCAAGAAAGCAATAAAGGAACCCTCCCTGTGCATTATAAGGGTCACCAGGCATATCTGATTTAGCATGGTGTACATGATGTGACACCACGTAAACTTCTTCGGGAATCATTTTGATCACCAGATTTTGGGTGATAAGCCTCCATACTTTGTTCCGGAATTTAAAAGCCTTGTGTGTGCTATAACGATGATACCAGATCGTACCATGTGTACTCATAACCACCATAGCGTAAAAGAACCCTAATGCCAAATACCAGACGTTGAAATATATGCTAAAGAATAAAAGTGGAAATGGTATCATTAGCAAAGCCCATAGCCAACCGGTCAGCGCAAGCCAGTTTTTTCTGGATTTAAAAATATTAATACGTTTCATCCATTCGGAAAAAATTCTGCCTGGAGAAGGCTTAATCAATTCCCCTTCTTTATTCATCCATCCATACGAAGGAGGATCTAATACACGATCAATAAAAGTCATTCAGTTGTTTTTAAATTTTTAATTACGATTTACGAAGGGAGACAGAGTGTTCAGAGTGGAATTTCTTCTTAGGAACAACTATACCATGAATTATGGTAGCAAGGAGGGCCCTGTATTGATTAAATCAATGCTTCTGTTTTTTTAACGGGGGAAAAGGAATAAAGTTGTGCAACACAGTATATATCGTTATGCCGGAAGTATTTTATACTGCGTTCCATACAATGCACAAAATATAAATAGGTTTAATCGGAATAAAGTTGTAACTTGCAGTGCAAAAAAGACATTCCCCAACTTTTTACCTGTTCTTATCAAAGAATTTCCCGTTTCTTGTTGTTTCGTGCACTTCCTGCAAAATTGAATACTAAATGTATTCCTGTAATTATTATTTTATTTATTAACAAAAAGTAACATGCAAAAAGGCATAGTAAAGTTCTTTAATACCACAAAAGGGTTTGGGTTCATTAAACCGGCAGATTCAAGTGAAGACATTTTTGTCCATTCAACGGGCCTCATTGATCAGATCCGTGAAAACGATGAAGTGGAATACGAAGTAGAAAGAGGCAAAAAAGGTTTGAATGCTACAAACGTACAAGTTATTAGCTAATCAATAGTTGGTAATTCTCTTATAATATTCTGTCAGAACCACCTCTAAAGGTGGTTCTGTGCTTTTATATAACTATCATTGCTCATTTTAAACACTTATAATATGGCAAAAAACAACAACTCATTTATCAAAAAGCAGAAAGAGCAAAATAAAAGGAAAAAGAAAACACAAAAAGAAGAAAAGAAATTAGAGCGAAGAAAAAATTCACCTGGTGGAGCACTGGAAGATATGATGGCGTATCTGGACGAAAACGGAAACATCACCGACACTCCGGTAGAGAAGAAAGATATCTCTTCTTAAACATAAGTCCGGGCGATCGTTCAGTCTCTCATTGAGAGGAATATTTTTGAGTACTTTCCGGAATGACGATAAAATATATTATCTAATAATCAGGTCATGCCTAAAAATCAATGAGACGATTTAACATAAATAAACAAATCACTAACCACAGCCATCAGTCTATTAGTAAGTATCTGACGGAGATAGGCAGAATCGCTCTTGTAAGTGCAGAGGAAGAAACAACTCTTGCAAAAAAAATTAAAGAGGGAGATCAGCAGGCATTGCAAAAGCTTATCCGGGCCAATCTCCGGTTTGTTGTTTCAGTAGCAAAACAATTTCAGGGAAATACAAGCATGACTCTGGGCGATCTGATTAGTGAAGGGAATATAGGATTGATGAAAGCGGCTACCCGGTTTGATGAAACGAAAGGGTTTAAGTTCATTTCGTATGCTGTTTGGTGGATACGTCAAAGTATTATGAGTGCGGTAGCAGAGCAGACCAGAATTGTCCGGCTTCCTATTAACAAAATTGCCAGCATTGCTAAAATATCCAAAACCTATACCACGTTAGAACAAAAACTTCAACGTGAACCTTTGATCGAGGAGTTGTCAGAATCTCTAAAAACAAGTCCGGAAACCATCCGTATGGATATAAGTTTCAACGGACGACATGTCTCGCTGGATGCTCCTTTTATTTCTAACGAAGAAAGTTCGCTGGCAGACATACTGGTTAATGAAAATGCTCTTTCACCGGATTCCTCTCTGATGGCGGATTCTCTCAAAGAGGATATTCAGCGGGCGTTCATACTACTCTCGAAGCGAGAGACAGAAGTAATCTCCTATTATTACGGACTGAACGGAGAACAATCTTTAAATCTGGAAGAAATAGCCACTATTTTTAATCTGACTCGCGAAAGAGTACGACAGATAAAAGAGAAAGCAATTCTACGATTAAGAAGGTGTTTACTTAATACCAATATTACCGAGGGCTATCCGGTATAAATTTATTTTTCATTTTTTTATACCGTGATCAATCCGGCAGGTTATGCTTCTTACGACTCCGGAGAAATTCCAACCATAAAAGGTCATTTATAAGACAAGCGATCGGACAGGAAGTTTTTTACAAATATGTAAGGACGGGCTGTTCAGGAAAATGACTCTATTTCCCTTGCATAATCGTACTGAAGATCTTCGTGCAAAGTACTCAACACTTTGTCTATCTTCTTGAGCTGTTGCCGATACATATTCTCGATCACCTGATTACTACGCCGGTACGAATCAATCCGGGAGCTTTTTACTTTTTTGCAGAAGTGAATAAGGACTTCTATTTCAGTCTCTGCGGAATCCGAATACCGGATGTAACGGGAGAGGATACGTACTATTTTGCGCAAGCCTTTTTTGGCCAGGTATGCATTGCTGTAATTAATTTCCTCAAAGAGCTCATTTATTTCGTCCTTAATGGAATTCTGATAGGCCTGTTCATCTTCTGCTTCAAAAATCAAATAGGTAAGCAGCTCTTTATTATCTTTCTTATACTTCGCAAGCTTCAGACAGACTTCCACAAGCTGAGCCGGGGGAAGCGCTTTCAGTTCTTTTTTTATTTCGGCAACGGAAGCAGATTTCATAGAGGTCTTTTGATTTAGTACCTGTGAGAAGCAAAAGATCCGGCAGAACCTTTACCTCTCACAGCAATTGCTACAACTCTTCCCTTTTTTCTGAACAGAATCTGATCAGGAAAAAGCCAGTTTCTTCATCTCTCTCATGGCCGCCTTGAAAAACCGCTTATCGGAAATAAACAAGGTCATCACCTTCAGATCTTCTACCAGCGAACTTTCTTCGTCGAGAAATTTAAGGATGGTATAGGAGGAAATATTAGTGAACATTTTCTCAAAAATATCCCGGGTCACTGTATTGTCCTGCTCCAGGATACTTAACAGGATATTATCGTAAAACTTATATTTGGCAGGCGACTCCAGCGAGGAGGGTTTTACTTCTCCATATTTTTCAAGATCTCCGGCAATTTTCCGGATCCGTTTGATCGTGCGGGAGAATGCAAAGCCGGAAGAAGGTTTGACAAACCCTCCGAACGTACCTATCCGTAAGATCTTTCCATCGATTTTAGGTTGATAAGAATAGGTGCTCATCGGCACGATCCCGAACTCGTCGTGGTGGATCTTATATTTTTTGATCCCCAGCTGATGGGTAATATACTCCTCCAGCTCTTTCTGGTATTCTTCCTGGGTGAGGAGATTCTGAGAAAACAGCGTATACTCTACCAGTGCTTCTCTTTTTGAGAAAGGCAATATATAGCCAAAACGTGCCTCTTTGTGCTGCTCAATAGTAAAGTCCATAAAAGTAGCTACTTCCGGATCAAAATAATCCTCTTCGGTCTCGATGAAGTATCCTTTAAAATGCTGGAGAAGGTAGTAACACTCTCCTTTAGGATAGGAAAACTCTTCCAGAGGCGGGTGCAGGCTGTTAAATATTATATCGGCCTCGTAGCGTTCTCCGTTTACGATTATAAATCCTTCCGGAGAAATTTCGGTGATCTCTCCTACAATACTTTCATAAGCAGCATTCTGCTTTAGTTTCTCATTGGCATAATTATAAAAATCCACTCCCCTGATGTATTTATAATGATAAGGGTTCACCTCATAATTTCCATCCGATGTTGGAGTAGCAAACCGGATTTTAGGCCACTTCTTGTATACGATGGATTCAAATTCAAAACTGTCATCGCCCCAGAAGCACCAGGTTCTGTCGTTATGCTCTTTGATCTCTTTATCGACCAGCAACAGTTTTTTGTTTTTGAGTACCGAGGATTTGTTCATCTCCATGGCAAGCAGTAATCCTGACAACCCTGCTCCTGCGATAATATAATCGTATTTCTTTTTCATGTTTTTACGCTGTATAAAAGCAATATCCAAAATCCTTCCGTCATGCGTATGGATTTTGGATATATGTTTTCTGAATAATTATACCAATGCGTCAAACAATACTTCAAGCGTATGTTTGGCTTCTTTTTTAGTACCGTCGTGTATCTGGTGGCGGCAGCTGGTACCGGGTGCTGCAATGATCGCATCTTCAGGCGCATTGCGCAAGGCAGGGAATAATACCAATTCTCCCACTTTCATCGATACATCATAATGTTCTTTTTCATATCCGAACGAACCCGCCATTCCACAACATCCGGAAGGGATCACTTCTACTTTGTAATTGGCAGGAAGCGACAGCATCTTCCGGGAATAATCTACCGACGACAAGGCTTTCTGGTGACAGTGACCATGCAACTTTACGGTTCTGCTTTCCTCTGTGAAAGATTCTTTCTTTATTCTCCCCGCTTCTGCTTCACGGGCAATAAACTCGTCGATCAGGAAACTGTTCTTCGCCAGCTTATCCGCCTCTGCTTTCTCCTCTGCATCTACCAGCAGAGGATATTCGTCGCGGAAGGTCAGGATCGCCGAAGGTTCTACTCCCAG
>CAYTGJ010000168.1:6399-9442 GCA_964437245.1 uncultured Chitinophagaceae bacterium | reverse complement strand
GTTTATAAAGCCCTATCGCAAATAAGAACAGGAGCCCTCCCGTAACCAGGAAATTCATAATTTGTATCCATCCGTATTCTCCCAATGCCAGTGAACTTATCGGATGCCGTAACGGATCATATCCTTCACGCAATGCTCCTTCTATTAAAAATACAACGACAAAAAAAGGACAACCTATTATTCCTCCTGTCAATAAAGCTTTTGACTTGATCATGCTGTTTAAAAAATTGTACCTTCCTTATTACTACAAATAAAAATTGCCCGATAAAAATACTGGCTAAAATAATACAGGTGAATACATCATTATACTGTATTCACCTGTATGGAAATGTTCTTTTATTATTGCGGCTGCTGATTTTGATTTTTATACATATCAGCACTGATCATAGACATCATTTGCTGCATGGTTCTCTGCATATTTTCAGAAGAGCCATCCAGGAAGATCGTGTTGCCGGTTCCGTTTTCAGCAAAGTTTTTGATTGCTTCTGTCCACATAGAGAATAAAATCACAGAAGTATCAAGATTGGCGATCTGCATTTCTTTTGCAGCTTCTGCCATCCCTTTTGCCACTTCCTGACGGAACAGCGCCACCCCTTGTCCTCTTAGCTGAGCAGCCTGTCTTTCCGCCTCAGCAGAGATCTTGATCGCATTTCCGTCGGCTTCTGCCGCTTTCGTCTTGGTGATCAGAAGGGCCTGGCCTTCGTTTTCCGCCGCAGCTTTCAGGTTGTTAGAAGCCACTACCTGCGCCATCGAACGCATGATCGCATCGTCAAACGTAATATCGTTCAACTGAAGATCAATCAGATGAAATCCCCAATCCTCAAGTGTATGATCCAGGTTCTCTTTCACATCGGCTACTATTTCTCCTCTCAGCGATAATACTTCGGACTGCTTTTTAGTAGCTACATAGCCACGGATATTTCCCTCTACGGTTCTCACCAGAGCCTGCATAAAACTACGGTCATCCATGAATTTGAATGCCACATTTTTAATGCTTTCTTCTCTGGAATCTACCACGGAATACAGGATCATTGCTTTAAAATAAACATTCGCCTGGTCCTGGGTAGTAGCCTGAAATTCCATTTCTGCAGAACGGTGCTGAATAGAAATTTTTTTATGAATTTTTTCAATCAAAGGGATCTTAAGGCTCAATCCTGGCGTAAGCAAGCGCTGGTATTTGCCAAAGATCGTGATCACTCCCACGCTCCCTTGCTGGATCGTTACAAACGAAGAGATCAGTATAACTCCTGCAATAAAAAGGATAAATAAAGTAAAGTACATTTTTTTAAGATATTAAGGTTTAACAATATTATTTATATTCGGTTTCTAAGGGCAATTTCATACGCCCTTTCGTAATGAACACTCAGGTTCTGCCAGTCAAAGGCTTCAGACGTTCTCTCTACCTTATTTCGCTGCGTAATCCTGTCTTTCCGTGTCAGTTTTATAAAAGAGTACAACTGGTTCGCCAATTGCTCTGCCGCATCATGATAGGACTGGTTCTTTCTGTCTACTACATAAATTCCTTTTTTCTCATGATCCGGAATTGTCTGCATCACATATTCACCAAAACCGGCCAGATCGGAAGTTGCAGTCGGTACACCACTGGCAATACACTCCAGCGGCGTATATCCCCATGGTTCATAATAGCTAGGGAAAACTCCCAGGTGACATCCTCGTACAAACTGACCGTACTCCATGGCGAACAGTGGATTAGAAGGTGCGATAAAATCAGGATGGTACACGATCTTTACTTTATCATGCTCATTATTGACAAGATTGGCCGACCTAAGGTAATTCAGGATGTCATCGCCACCATCGTTGTATAAATTGTGGGTTACTACAGAAGGAAGATTATTGGTCTTCCAGGACTGAAGCTCTCTCTTCAGACGCAGCGACCAGTAATCGTCTACGAATTTATTAAGATCAGGCAGCTTCATTCCGGGGTTGGAAGCTGTGTTATAGAAAAATTTCTCCGATACAATCTTCGTGATCTCGTTGCAGGTCTTCTGAATTTCCTGCATTTGTGCCCTGGAATGGATCACGGCAGGATTGATACTTTGATAAGGCTGCTTGGTTATAAAGAACATTACGACCGTCGTATCTATATTTTCAGACTTCATCCGCCAGTTCAGTCTTGCCAGGGCTTCCAGGGTAATATCAAATCCTTTGTTCTTGTATTCGTATCTTCCCGAAGTGAAGAAGTAAAGCGTTTTGTCCAGGTCAAACGAATAGCTCTGGAAAAAATGCCCCATCACAAACTGATGGATATTTTCTTTATAATCTTTATGCAGGTTCTGGAATTCATGAAGCGCAGTAAAACGCTCGATGTTCAATCCATTTGGCAGAATTACATCCGGTCTGCGTCCTAAGAGGGACTCACATTCCCTGGCTGTCACTTCACTGACCGTTGTAAAGACATGTGCTCCGTGAGCTGCAGCACGCTCGATCCTTGCAGTAGCCTCTATATTGAAATTCTTAGCTTCGTTCAACCAGTCAAAGAAAGGAAGGTGCTCGTAGAAATTAGGATCGTTCATCGCCAGGTATCGTCCCAGAATCGTCGCATGGGTCGTAAATACGATGGAAATGTTCCGGTTTTCGTAGCGAAGCTCCGGAATAGCGGTTCCTACCATCCATTCATGGAAATGTGCCACCACATGTTTCTGGGTAGTAGACGGATCCGTAAGTTCTGTAAGGAAGAGTTTTACCAGGAAACCAAACGAGATAACCTGGTCCATCAGATGATCTCCTTCCTGAGTAGTAATGGAATGATGTTCCCAGAGCATGTATTTAGCCTCTCCCAGGCGGTGCTTTATACTATGCGGATTGATCAGCACGACCAACGGTCTTCCGGAAACAAGCCAATAACCGTAATGAATTTCAATTCCCATGTTCCGGAGCTTTTCCACCGCTTTTCCGAAAGGAGAATCATAATCGTCGCAAGGTTCAAATTCAGCAGGCAGTCTGCTATGCAGATAAGGACCTATCAGGCAGTAATTATCTCCCCATTTTTCCTTCATGGCCGGTACTTTGGTACGAATTACCG
>CAYTGJ010000168.1:0-6389 GCA_964437245.1 uncultured Chitinophagaceae bacterium | reverse complement strand
ATAACCGTATAAATACCTCCTACCTGGTTACATACTTCCCAGGCTATTTCAACCAATAAATTATCGCTGCGATTATTGTCGTACATTTTGTAATGTTAGTTGTTAATAATTCTGAAATTTATACAAATAATATTCATGGCAAAAAATATTTGAACTAAAAAGTTTATATTTAAGCCATAAACACACTTTGGGATGGATACGACAATTAAAAAGAAAAGGTTAGTACTACATTTCCTGTTCAGCATTTTATTTTGCTTCTACTTTTCAGATGGAAAAGGTCAGGTAGTCCTCCCTAAGGATGAAAATGGGAAGATCACCTATCTGGAGATCATAAAAAAAGACAGCATTCCCACTGATACCCTGTACAAAAGAGCCTCCAACTGGGTAAACTATACCTATCCCAAGAGTAAAATCATTGTGGATACAACTGCCAAAAGGATTGCGACCAGGGGTAGGTTTCTCGTCTATACCAAAGCCGGAGTACTCAAAGAAATTCATGGAGCGATCCGCTATGACCTTAATATTGAGGTAAAAGAGAATCGTTACCGTTACACATTCACCAACTTTGTTTTCGAATATTATAAACAGGACCGGTATTATAAATACAAACCTACGGGAAAAGAAAAGCCGCTCGAGGATGAAAAATTCCCTGCCTGGCAATCTGCCTGGGAGAAACATAAATACAGTGTAGATGCACATGTAAAAGAAAAACTGGAAGATCTTGGCAAAGCGATGGACAACAAAAAACTAGAAACTATGATTATCCAACCGGTCAAGAAAAATGAAGAGTGGTAACCGGACAAACCTTTTTCCATTTGGGCAGGAGATGACCTACTGAAAAGAATTTATCATCTTTTTAAGATGCAAGTTTTTTAATGAATTCCTGTTTCCTGTAATTGGTTTTCACATCCCTTTTCAGAATTTATGATCCGATCTTGCATCCCGGATCTCGTATACTTTCAGAAATGATTTTGTCGTTCTGCAAACTATTTAATAATCTGATCCTCAAAACAGTTCATTTATATCAGCGCTGCTCTGCCACAGACGAAGATCTCTCCAGATGATAAATATAACTTCCTAAGAAATAAGCTCCTGCGGCACACCATAAATGCCATAGCCAATGTGTCCCGATCTCCATCAGCGAAGGAGAATAAGCATCCATTTTTCTGAACCATAACGCTCCGGACAGGCATATGACCGCCAGCACAATATCGTACCAGCGAAAAAATTTTGTCCTCCCCAACAAAAAAAGAAGCGGAACAAAGATCAGTAGGCCTGAAATAAAATATCCTATATTGATCCCCTCATGGGCCGGAAGTTTTCCCAGGATCCAGTAACGAAACCAAACCGGCGGAACGATGATAGGAAGCAACCACCACCAGTTCGGAAGAATCTTGAGCCAGAAATAAATACTGACCAGCAAAGTCAGTACAATAATAGGAAGCACATCCATCAGCAGGAGCAGAGGGAATTTACGAAAAGCATGGTAAAACGTACTGCCGAGTCCTCCGATAGCAAGCAGCATACAGCAGCAGATCAGAAAACTGCTTCGTCCCGGATCGTGACGACATTTCCAGATCCAATAACAGGCCGGGATCAGAAAAGCCATGGAGGACAGAGCATTCCAGGGTTCCATGATCATTTCCAGAGGATTGGTTTCTGTATAAACCGGGCCTCCGTCAGGCATTTGCGCATGTAATTTCTCCCATTCTTTCTGATCGGGCATAGAATACCTATTTGAGTTTCCTAATGATATTGTAATAATACAATTTAAGTCTTATATTTGCGAGCCTCCTGAAATATATTTTTCAGGATAAATAATTTATTATTAGCTTATTACGAGTGTGGAGAATCCTGTAATTATTTTGGGTGCAAAAGGCCTTGGAAGAGTAGCGTTGGATATTTTCCAAAGCAATGAAGTATTGGTCTATTGTCTGCTGGACGATGACGCCAAACTTCATAATACCGAGATCAATGGGATCAGTGTATTAGGCAGCACAGACGACGACGGTTTCCTGAAACTGATCGGACGGAAATGTGAGGCTTTTGTAGCAACAGACGACAACAAACTGAAAGCATCCCTGGTGGACATGCTTCTTGAGCGCAGAAAGGTGATGCCTGTCAATGCGTTTCATAAAAATATTTCAATTGCTCCTTCTGCTTTTATCGGGCATGGCAATATGTTCAATGCCGGAGCGGTGGTAAACTCCAATGCAAAGATCCATAACTATTGTATCATTGGTTCCAATGTAGTAGTGGAGTACGATGTTGAAGTAGAAGATATGGTACAGATCGGAGCTGGAAGCATCATAGGAGCAGGAACTAAAATAAGCAAAGGAGCCTTTATCGGATCCGGTGTCACCATCGTAGCAGGCATCACCATTGGAAAAAATGCCCGGATAGGAGCAGGTTCTGTGGTCATCTCCGAAGTAAAAGACGGAGAGACCGTATTCGGTAACCCTGCCCAGAAAGTCAAGTAATCATACAGAATAGCCATCGGCAACGATGAATACCTTTCTGATGAACAGTTCAATATTTGTATAACACTTAGTCTGAAACTAAGAAGTTGATATGGAAAAACAATATAAATACAGCGTTCTGCTCTATTACTGCTACTCCAGAATAGAGTCCCCTGAACAGTTCAGGGAAGAACATCATCGTCTTTGCCTTGACCTCAATCTCAGAGGAAGGATCATCGTAGCAGAAGAAGGATTGAATGGGACCGTTTCCGGGCTGGTCGAAGACTGCGAAAAATACATGAAAGCCGTACAGGCAGATCCCCGTTTCAGCAAGACGGATTTTAAAGTAGACTACTCCGATAAAATGGCGTTTCAGAAAATGCATGTACGGGTAAAATCGGAGATCGTACACTCTTCATTAAAACATATTAAACCATACGAGCGCACCGGGATCCATCTGGAACCGGAAGAGTTCAAAAAAATGAAAGACCAGGAGGACGTGGTCATTCTTGACGTAAGAAGTAATTACGAACACGGAGTAGGGAAATTCAAAAACGCAGTAACCCTCGATATTGAAAATTTCAGAGACTTTCCTGACAAGATAAAAGAACTGGAACAATACAAAGACAAAAAGGTCCTGACCTATTGTACCGGTGGTATCAAATGCGAAAAGGCAAGTGCATTCCTTCTTGAAAATGGTTTTGAAAATGTATACCAGCTTCATGGAGGGATCATTAAATATGGAATGGAAGCAGGAGGAGAGGATTTTGAAGGGAAATGCTATGTGTTTGACAACAGAGTAGTCATTGATGTCAACGTAGTAAATCCTACAGTCATCTCTCAATGCTACGTATGCGGCACCACCAACGACCGGATGGTAAACTGCTCCAACCCGGAATGCAACATTCACGTACCGATCTGTGAAAACTGCGGCTGGAAAATGGAAGGAGCCTGCTCTGAAACCTGTAAAGGGCATCCTGCCAAACGTCCGTATGATGGAACAGGTTACTACGCCAAAGAACTGAACGGATACGACCCTGGAAAAGGACTGAAGCGTAAATCATTGCTGAACGATTAATCCAGGTATACACCCACCGGTACAAATAAAAACAAACGAATATTACGAGTATTTAACTTATCTAACAATTTAAACGGGACTATGAAAAAAATAAGCATCTTTATCATTTTCATAATGATAGTGAGTTCATCCTGCGAAGCAATGCGCCAGAAACGTGCCGCTAATAACCAGCCGTATAAACCTCATCAGGATAAACCGATGAAGAAAAAACGCCGCTACTAATCTCTGGTTTCAACCATACATGTAAACAGGATTGAAGACGATCTTCTTATATATTTCGATATTTCTGTTGGTCATCACAGACGACTTTAAATCCGATCAGTTAAAACATGTACGTGTAAAAAACGCTTATAAATTAAAAGAAGAAAGTCTGCACCAGCTCTACAAAGAGAAAGGTGCAGACTTTTTATCGTCCGGCATTTTTATCAGAGTTTTTAAACAGGAGAAAAAGCTTGAACTTTGGGCCAAAAATAAGCAGGGAGTTTACATCCTCCTGAAAGAGTATACCATCTGCAGTGCGTCCGGAAGTCTCGGACCGAAAAGACAACAAGGAGATGAACAGGTACCGGAAGGGTTTTACCACATCGATCTTTTCAATCCCTACAGCTCATTTCACTTATCCATGAGGATCAATTATCCGAACAGCTCTGACAAACTACTCAGCAACGCAGCAAATCCCGGAGGAGATATCTTCATCCACGGTCATTGCGTATCCATTGGCTGTCTGGCCATGACCGACGATAAAATCAGAGAACTGTACATTGCCGCTGTGCAAGCCCGGAACAGCGGACAGCAAAAAATCCCAGTACATATTTTTCCTTTCCGGATGACGAAAGAAAAGATGACTTCCTATCGCCAAAAATACAACCATAATCTTCCCTTGGTAAACTTCTGGGAAAACCTTAAAACAGGGTATGATCTTTTTGAAGGCACCGGGAAACTCTCTGTGATTTCTACAGATTCCAAAGGAAAATACAAATTCAGCTGAATATGACAGAAGAAGCATTCATACGATTCAAAGATATATTCTGGGACGCCTTTCACCGTCCGAAACTTCATTCTGAAAAGTTTATAAGCATCTGGAAAAGCCTGGAGCCTGTGAATGATCAGTTAAGCGGGCCGTTATTTTCAGTCTATGAAAAGGGGAACTGCGATTATTTCTTTCAGGACAAGAACCGTTTTCCATGGATGAATCTACCCGAAGATTTTATGGCCTGGTGCAGTGACCGGATCCAGAAATACCGGGAGGTGGTAGAGAACGCCGATGCGGAAAACAATACAGAAGCCCACGACAAGGAAATCCTATTGTTCCAGGTAGATATAAAAATGGAACTGGCCGATATAGCTTGTGAGATCCAAAGCCAACGACTTTTCAGAACTTAAAACAATATAAACGGTACCGGATTAATTTGAAGAACAGGATTCCCGATGCCATCAGGGTCGTTTGTGAGACACAAACGAAAGCTTATTTTGGAGGTTGAATGGGTTATTCGAAGCTGCTGTTGGTGTCCTCACCAACAGCTTGAATTTTATCCAGCATCTTGAATCTGGTATCCGGTATCTATTATTGAGATAACTTCTTACCCTTCATGGATAGGACAGACTATAGATTACGTTGTTCTTTCCCATGAGTTAAAACAATGTATCTTGAAATAAGCGTAAAATGTACCCGGTACGTTGTAAAAAATTATAATCTGAGACTCATTACTATTTAAATAATATTTTTATATTTGCGTATCAATCAGATTTTTACTGATTTTTAATTTTAGTATTTAATTTTTGCGATGAGGATTTTTTATAAGGCTCTTAACGCAGAACAAGGCGAAGGAATTTCTATACTTTTATTCTTGTTCCTGGGTGGATTCCTCGGTGGCTTGACGGCGCTGACGGAGGTGACTGCTATTTCTTTATTTATAAATTCGTGGGACATTCATCATTTTCCGGCAGCATTTCTGGTAGCAGGGATTACAGGCCTGGTGACCGCACATTTTTATACCAAGCTTCAAAACTGGGTTCCGGTTTCCGCCTTGGCATTTTTCTCGCTCACCTTATTGTTTCTAGGCGATCTGTTTATTTTCTATTCCTATAGGATCGAACCTTCTTCCTGGATTTTGTATGCTTCCTTTCCCTTTTCCGTAGCCAAAATGGTCGTATCGTTCCAGATTTTCTGGGGATTTTTTTATAAGATCTATGACCCTGTCCAAACCAGAAGGCTGCACAACAGGATCGAAGCCGGACAAGTGGCAGGGGCTGTTTTTTCATTACTGACCATTTCTTTCGTAATCAGCGAAAGCAAACCGGAAGCAGAATATCTCTACCTGGTATCCGCTCTTTGTACCATCGGAGCAGGTATCGGAGTAGTCGCATTCTCGTTCAATTTCCCTTCCGTAAACCGTGTGACCAGCAATGTACAATACATCAACGCTCATAATAACTATTCTACACTGCTTCAAAAGCCTTACTTAAGAAACATCGCTGCTTTTGCTTTTGTTTCTGCCCTGGTACTCGGTCTGGTAGATTTTATTTTCTTTTCCATTGTAAAAGTAAAATACGAGACCACCTTCCAAACAATCGATTATCTATCTGTTTTCTTTGCCATCATCACCCTGATTGGTTATATCCTTTCGGCTGTGTTCTCCGACAGACTCAACAATAAATACGGATATAGAACCAGTCTTCTTATTTTACCCGCAGCCCTTTCTCTTTTTGCACTGGTATATTGTATCATAAGCTTCCGTTTCGGATATGATCCGAAGCACGACAGCTTCTATCTTCTTTTTATGATCATGGGGATCTGTAAGCTGCTTTACACGATCCTTTACCGGATTCAAAGCCCCGGTAAAGGATCGTGT
>CAYTGJ010000167.1:0-9507 GCA_964437245.1 uncultured Chitinophagaceae bacterium | reverse complement strand
CCGGAGGCGCTCCTACCAGACGGGACACGGAGAATTTCTCCATGTATTCGCTCATATCAATTCTTACCAGCGCATCGTCCTTGTCAAACAGGTAAGTGGCCAGCGCTTTTGCCAGTTCGGTTTTCCCTACCCCGGTTGGTCCCAGGAATATAAAGGATCCGATTGGTTTTTTAGGATCTTTCAACCCTACTCTGGTACGTTGGATCGCTTTGACCAGTTTAACAATGGCATCGTCCTGTCCGATCACACGGTTTTGCAGTTCTGATCCCATGGTCAGAAGTTTTGCGCTTTCAGTTTGTGCTACTCTGCTCACAGGAATTCCTGTCATCATCGCAATAACTTCGGCTACATTTTCTTCTTTTACGCTGTAACGTTTCTTTTTAGTCTCCTCTTCCCATCTGAGTTTGGCGTTATCCAACTGTTCGATAAGCTTCTTCTCTTTATCTCTTAACGCAGCAGCCTCTTCGTATTTCTGACTTTTTACTACTTTGTTTTTCTCTTTCTTTACCCCTTCGATCTGCTCTTCCAGCTTTACGATATCGGCCGGTACGTGGATGTTGTTCAGGTGCACCCGTGCGCCTGCTTCGTCCAGCACGTCAATTGCTTTGTCCGGAAGGAAACGGTCAGAAATATAACGGTCTGACAGCTTTACGCAGGCATCAATTGCTTCTTGTGAGTAATTCACATGGTGATGTTCTTCGTATTTCTCCTTGATGTTATGAAGAATCTCGATCGTTTCTTCAGGAGTAGTACTATCGATCATCACGATCTGGAATCTTCTGGCCAACGCACCGTCTTTTTCGATGTACTGACGGTATTCGTCCAGCGTAGTAGCTCCAATACATTGGATATCTCCCCTTGCCAGGGCAGGCTTGAACATGTTGGAGGCATCCAGTGAGCCGGAAGCTCCTCCTGCTCCTACGATCGTGTGTATTTCATCTATGAAGAGGATCACTTCAGGAGATTTTTCCAGCTCGTTCATCACGGCCTTCATTCTTTCCTCAAACTGACCTCTGTATTTGGTTCCGGCTACCAGGGAAGCAAGGTCAAGAGTCACTACTCTTTTGCCAAACAGTACGCGGGATACTTTTTTCTGTATAATTCTCAGGGCTAAGCCTTCCGCAATAGCGGTTTTACCTACTCCTGGTTCTCCGATCAGGATCGGGTTGTTTTTCTTCCGGCGGCTCAGGATCTGGGCTACACGTTCGATTTCCTTCTCTCTTCCTACGATCGGATCAAGTTTGCCGTCTTCGGCGAGTTTGGTAAGATCGCGGCCAAAATTGTCCAGCACCGGAGTACGGGATTTTTCGGTAGTACTTTTGGAAGAGGAATCTCCTCTGCCCTGACTGCCTTGTCCTCCTGTATTGCCAAAGATCTTGGATCCGTCGTCGTCGTCTCCGTCGTCAGTGGTATTGGTAGGAGTTTGAGAATGGTATTCAAGCAGTTCTTTTACTACTTCGTAGGTGACATTGAACTTCTCCAGGATCTGGGTAGCAAGATTATCTTCATCGCGCAGGATGGCCAGGAGCAAATGTTCGGTCTCTACTTTTTCGCTTTTAAATACTTTGGTCTCCAGTTGAGTGATCCTGAGTATCTTTTCGGACTGGCGGGTCAGTGGAATGTTCGACAGGTTTTTAATATTGCCTGTAGCGGTACCACGCGTGGTCCTTTCGATTGTTTCTCTTAATTCTTCCAATGAAACCCCCATTTTTTTCAGGAGCCCAACTGCTGTCCCTTCCCCTTCGCGGATAATACCCAGCAAAAGGTGCTCTGAGCCGATATAATCGTGGCCCAAACGAAGCGCTTCCTCCTTACTTAAGGAGATTACTTCTTTTACTCTGTCTGAAAATTTCGCTTCCATATTCTATTCGATGGGCTTAGCAGTTTATTTATGTAAATCTATATTATTTTCTCAAAAAAACCAGTTTGAATTGGATTTTATTTATCCGCGCTTTGTTTCAAAATGGCTTTCCCGTTGGGGCCTTCATTGAAGAGAAGATCCACAATGGATAGGTTTGGTACAAAATCTCTGCCAAAGACTTGTGGGTACCTGATCCCGGCCATTTCTCCGGTTTTTTTGGGGTGTATTAACGACCGTTTGTCGCTTATCATCTTTACGGGAATCTCCCCTTCCTTGTTGTATTCAGTAGTAAACAAAACTTTTTTTTCTATTTGCAATAATTTAAGACAAATTGTCAGTGCTTCAAGGTTCAAATCCCAGAGAAAACGAGTCTTTTTGTCGTATAAAGCATTGAAATAATCAGAAAAGTACTCATAATAAGGCGCTTTTCCGTAAGCCGACTGAATGGCCCGCCAGTGGATCTTTTGCCAAGGCTGGCTGTGATCTATTTCGAGGTCTCTGATCAGGGTTTTGCTGTTGCTTTTCTGTACGGGAACACTCAGAACATCAATTTTGTTCGTGGTAAGGATCGCGCAGCGGTTTCGATAGCTTTGTTTCTGAAAATTTTCCCAGGCTTCGAGGTAGATCGTGTCGTGTTGCAGAAGCTCTGTAAAGTATTCCAGGCAGGGCAGGTATTGTAGTTCGATGAGCAGATCCATATAGAGAACAATAAAGAAATTAGATCTTGTAAAGTCAAAAAATGTTTACAAATAAATAAAAGCATTTCTGGCTAAATTTTATGCTTATTTCAAGATGCCAGATCCTAGATACAGGATGCCGGATATAGGAATTTAGAAACCGCTACAGCGTATTCGTGTTCCTCCCTCCAAAACAGACCTGTTTTGGATAGAGAGGGGTCAATTCCCTCGTCTCCTTTTGAATCTGGTATCCGGGAATCGTACTAAAAATTAATCTGGGATATGCTAATAAATAATAATCCTTTATTTTGTTGAAGAATAGTTCTACTTTTGGCGTGGTACAAGACATCAATGTTTTTTTTCATACTCATATCAAAATTGCCCTTGTGGCTTCTGTACAGGCTTGCAGACCTGTTGTATTTTTTTATGTATTATTTCCCCGGTTACCGGAAGAAAGTAGTAAAAAGTAATCTTAAGGCTTCTTTTCCGGAACGAAGCAACAAGGAAATTGATGTTCTGGCAAAAGGTTTTTACAAAAATCTGGCGGATCTGGCGGTAGAAATCCTTAAAATACCCGGACTCAAAAAAGAGGAAGTGCAAAAGCGTGTAAAGGTGAATGTGGAGTTGTTGCATTATTATCTGGATCAGCAAACACCGGTCGTTGTACTTACGGGGCATCAGTGTAATTGGGAATGGTTGCTACTGGGCTGTTCTGTAGAATGTCGCTATCCTATTGACGCGGTTTATAAGCCCTTGCATGTTCAGTTTATGGACCGGTTGTTTTTGAGAATGCGCAGCCGTTTCGGAGCCCGGCCGCTGGCCATGAAAGATGTTTACCGGTCGTTGATCAAGAATAAGAATGAGACAAGGGTCCTCGCGATGGTAGCGGATCAGACCCCGGCACACAGTGAAATACAGTATTTTACAAAATTCCTGAATCAACATTCAGCTTTTTTTGTAGGGGCGGATAAAATAGTGCGAAACACTGGCTATCCGGTACTATTTCTCGATATGAAAAGACTTAAAAGAGGGCATTACGAAGCTACTTTTCATTTCTTACAGGAAGCTCCTTATGATGAAAAGAATTTTGAAGTGATTGAAAAGTATGCCCGGATGCTGGAGCAGTCTGTTCTGAAAAAACCTTCGGACTGGCTGTGGTCGCACCGGCGGTGGAAACATCAGGAAATGAAGATTAAAAGAAGAGGGCCGGGAGAGGAATAAAGAAAGATAAGAGACAAAAAAAAGAGAAGCATTGCTTCCCCTTTTTTTTGTCTTTCTGTTTAGTTAAATCTTTTCATGTACCCTTCCAGGCTTGTGCCTGAACTTTTACCAATAGCAGAGAAAGACCATTCGTCGCCCTGGCGTTGCAGACGTGCAAACTCGATGTCTGAACCCGCAGCATTTTCCCCATCGAGGTCAAATTTTACGAGTTCTTTTTTGGACACTTCGTCGTAGATTCTGACATAGGCCTCTTTCAGTAATCCAAAAGTATATCCGTTTTCTTCTGCATCGTTTATAGTAACGACTACGACCAGCTCGGTGACCTCTTTATTGATCGCCTCCAGGTTGACGAGGATCGCTTCATCGTCGTTCATGCCCTTGCCGTTTTGATTGTCTCCTGTATGATGAAGAGCTCCGTCGGGAGATTTCAGGTTGTTGAAGTAAACGAGGTAATCATTGTTGATCAGCTTTCCGTTGTTGCCGATCATAAACACAGAAGCATCGAGGTCCAGTTGTTTGGTGGTAAGTTCCCAGCCTAATCCGATCATAAGTTTTTTAACTCCGGGAAATTCTTTGGACAGATTATAGGATTCTCCTCTTTTTAAAGTAGTGGTCATAAATAAATTCTGATTCGTATTGTTTAACGGCCGTAAAACTAAGCAGAATTTTAGTTCCGCCAAACATGATTGGTCAAAGTTCGGAATTTGGAACACTGCCCGGGTGTTTGTGTCTTACCAAACACCCAGACTGTATTTTTATTATTTGTAATAAGGTAATATTCTCTAGAATAATTATAAGATAGGAGAGGTCTTCTAGAGGTATTTATTCTTAATTTCGGCGATCGTTTCGTTGAGGTCCTGGGTTTCACTTGGCTCTCCGATGGTTTGAAAATCCCAGACTTCTCCGGTCCGGATGAGTTTTCCCATGATCATAGCGGTCTTTTTGGTAAAAGTACTTTCTGCCGAAAGGTTAAAGGTAGCAAAGACGGAGAGAATCTCTCTTCTGTTCCCTTCAAAGATACGGATCTTGGAATAAGGGATGGTTTGGAAATCCTGACCTTTAAAAGAATTCAGGAAGAAGACAATGGAAGAGATCTTGGGATGTACCTTGGACAGGTTGACCTGTACTACTTCGTTGTCCTGATCGTCGGCACTGGAGTCTCCGCTCCGGTCGTCTCCGCTGTGGCGTACCGAGCCGTCTGTAGAGATGAGCCTGTTGAAAAAGACCACGTCTACTTTGCGGTTATTGTCATCAAACATGGCCACACTGGCATCAAGGTCTACAGAGGTTTCGGTGGTGAACAGTCCCAGTGTTTTTTTCTTGATGTTTCCCCAGTCAAGTCCGATACAAACCTGCTCCAGTTTTTTATTTTCTTTCACCAGTGAAATTTTGCTGCCTTTGGAGAGGTTGATACCTGTTTTTTTCTTTAGATCCATGAATGATATGTTTTAATAGTGAACGGTTTCCGGTACGTTTTAAGGATACATAGCCCGTTGCCGGAGGTTATGTTATGCGTAGATGTCTACGTATCCCTGTAATCCTTTTTCGCTGCCATTGCCAAGCGCCATGAATTTCCATTCATGGTCTATTTTATGAAGTTTGCCGAATTCCATGTCGGAAAACTGACCGTTGGTGGCATCAATGGTATAACGCAGTATTTCTCTTTTAGTCTCTACGTCGTAAATACGGATGTAGGCATTTTGCAACATTCCGAAATGATGTCCTCTTTCTTTGGCATCGTGAATGGTGACCAGGAAAAGGATTTCGTTGATCTCCTGATTGATCAGGTCCAGATTGGCGAGCAGCATTTCATCGTCTCCGCTGCCTTCCCCGGTTTTGTTGTCGCCGGTATGTTGTAGCGATCCGTCGGGAGATTTCAGATTGTTGTAAAATACGAAATATTCATCGGCGGGCAGTTTTTTATTGGCACCGAGCATAAAAGCTGAAGCGTCCATGTCGATCTTATGATGACTCATATCCCATCCCAGACCGATCATTACTTTTTTGAGAGAGGGTTCTTCTTTAGAGAGATTAAAGGAATTTCCTTTTTGTAAGTTGATAGGCATAATTAGCTAAAAATTAATTTATTGTTGAGTTACATTATTGACATTAAGCCCTTTTGATGTCTTCTTCTCTTTCCGCTTTCTATTTAAGGACGCATGTATTCTGAAAGTTAGAATACTTAATGTTTCCTCAAGGCTGGTAGCCTGAGACAGGTTAAAGTAACTAAATCTTTAATTTTTATCAAAATAGTGGGGGAAATCTCCTGCTTGCTGAAACAGTATTAAATTTCAGATTTTTTCAAGATCCCCGATACCGGATTTCAGGGAAAAAAGACCAGACAATTGTCGCAACTGCCATAGATTTCTGGATCTATCCTGAAGCTAGTATCAGGTATCGTGTTAAGATTACTCCTGAACATTCTAAATTTCAGAGAGGTCGCCCAGTCCCTCGCGGATGACCTCTGTGTCTGAGCCGGTACAATCCAGGATCGTAGAGGGGATATTTCCGCCAAAACCGGCATTGATGATCAGGTCTACAGAATGTTTATAGCGCTGGTAGATTTCCTCCGGATCGGTTGTGTAGGCAATGATCCCATCGGGGTCTTTGATGGAGGAATTAAGGATCGGATTGCCCAGTTCTTTGACAATGGTGCGTGGAATTGTGTGGTCAGGGACCCTGATTCCTACGGTGTTTTTGCGGGTATGAAGGATTTTTGGAACGTTGTTATTGGCATTCAGAATAAAGGTATAGGGGCCAGGCAAAGTCTTTTTCATGACCTTGAAGATGCTGGTAGGAAGATTCCGCGTATATTCGGAGATATGGCTCAGGTCATAGCAGATAAAAGACAGGTTGATCTTGCGAGGGTTGATCTGCTGGATCTTGCACAACCGTTCGACGGCTCTGGTATGATGGATATTGCAGCCAATTCCATAGACGGTATCCGTCGGGTATATGATGATGCCTCCCTCTTTTAGTATTTCCACTGCCCGGGCCATCTTATGAGGCTGGGGGTTATCAGGGTGTATGTCAAGAAATTCTGCCGCCACAGGTATTATTATTACATTTTGTATGGGTAATTATAAAACTTAACATTCAGGAATCATAATTAATTCAAAATGAACTTATCCTGAAAGCATGGACTTCCTAAAAAACGCAATCCGAAATTCATAATTATTGCAAATAAAGTTCTATTTTTACAAACCCTATAGTTTAAGGATTTCCAGTTCATGAAGAAAAAAGTTTCTACCATCCGGTATGTGGTTGCACTGCTGGGGTTGTTGTTTGTTTGTTTTTCCTATTATGCCTATCAGATTTTCAGGACTCCTAATATTCAGGTAGACAAAAACGATTATTATTTGTATATCCCTACAGGAGCCACTTTCCTGTCGGTGATGGATACTTTGAATAAAGACGAAGTACTGACGGATAAGCTTTCGTTTGCATTTGTGGCAAAATTGCTGGGGTACCAGGAAGCGGTAAAGCCGGGGAAATATTTACTTTCTGTCCGGATGACGAATATGGAAGCCGTCCGTAAGTTGAAGAGCGGTCAGCAGGAGCCTGTGAAACTTACCTTTAATAATGTCCGGTTAAAAAAAGATCTGGCGAAAAAACTGGATGAAAAATTAGAATTTACAGAGGAAGAATTCCTGACGCTGGTCAACGACCCTGCTATAGCCAAGGAGTATGGATTTGATACCAGTACCATCATGGCCATGTTCCTGCCTAATACCTATGAGGTGTTCTGGAATACACCGGCCAAAGATTTTTTGAAGAAGATGCATCGTGAATACCAGAAATTCTGGACCAAAGAGCGCCTGACCAAGGCGAAGGAAAGCGGTTTTTCTCCTTTGGAGATCTCGACTATAGCCTCAATTGTAGAAGCTGAAACCAACAAGGATAGTGAAAAATCGCGGATTGCAGGGGTGTATATCAACCGGCTGAGAACCGGGATGCCTTTGCAGGCGGATCCTACGGTAAAATTTGCGTTGCAGAACTTTGCCATCAAAAGAGTAACGCAGGAGCATACCGCTATAGAGTCTCCTTACAATACGTATAAAAATGCAGGACTTCCTCCCGGACCTATCAACATGCCGTCGATCGTTTCCCTCGATGCAGTTTTGAACTATGAAAAACATAAGTTCATCTATTTTTGTGCCAGTCCGAATGAGATAGGATATCATGATTTTGCAGAAAGCTACCGGGATCATGTAAACAATGCGAACCGGTATCGTAAATTTCTGGACAAGCAAAAAATACATTAAGCCGGATGATTGAACATAAAGTAGAATTGCGTGTACGTTATGCGGAGACTGATCAGATGGCGTATGTTTATTACGGGAATTATGCGTCTTATTTTGAAGTAGCCAGGGTAGAGACGTTCCGGTTAATCGGGTTCAGCTATAAAGAACTGGAAGAAGCCGGGGTGATGATGCCAGTGTTGGAATATAAGACCAAGTACCTGAAACCTGCCCGTTACGACGATCTTCTGACGATCAAAGTATGGGTGAAGGAAAAGCCGGGAGTTCGCATACGTTTTGAGTATGAGGTGTATAATGAGCAAAATACCCTGCTTACGATTGCCGAAACAACCCTGGTTTTTGTAAATTCGCAAACAGGCAAGCCGTGTTTTTTGCCGGATACTTTTCAGAATATTATTAATCCTTACTTTGTGTAAACGATGACCAGGATTCCTAAATTAATAGCGAACTCTTCTTTGTTTAAAGCTTTCATCGGAGTTCTTAAACGGGTTCATTTTACCAGGAAAAAAGTGAACCTGTATCTTGTTTTATCGATTCTTATAAAAGAACTGATTCGCGATAGTATTGCTGAACGAGCGAGGTCTATGGCTTTTAGCTTCATGCTTTCTTTGTTTCCTGCCATTATTTTTTTGTTTACGCTGGTCCCTTACATTCCGATCCAGGGGTTGAAGGATCAGGTGATGGTTTCTCTGTCCAATGTATTGCCTATTAGTATGTATGCGATGGTGAGTGGCACGATATACGAGATCCTGAATATCCCCAGGGGAGGATTGATGAGTTTTGGTTTTGTGTTTGCGATGTATTCTGCTACCAATGGAATCATGGCGATGATGCAGGCATTCAATCAATGTTATAGTTCGGCAGATAAGAGGTCTTTTGTAAAGAAACTGCTGATCAGTTTTCTAATCATTGTTTTACTGACCTTTATTATTGTGATCGCGATTGGTATTACGGTCTTGATGGAAGTGTATCTTCATTATCTGCCTTCCAATGAACATATTGATGTTTTGGGGTTGATTATCGGAAAGTACCTGGTGGTATTTCTTATATTTTACATAGGGATCTCGATGATCTATTATATTGCTCCTGCGGTACATAAGCGCTGGAGTTTTTTCTCCCACGGTTCTTTTATTGCCACGGTGATGATTTTGGCTTTTACGGTCCTGTTTTCTTATTATGTAGATAATTTCAATTCGTACAATAAAATTTATGGCTCTATCGGGGCGTTGATCGGTTTGATGTTGTGGTTTAACATGATTTCATTGATGTTGTTGATTGGTTATGAGATCAATGCGGGAATTGAGGTCGCCGGCCGGGATTATTACCGGAAACTGGCGATGAAAGATTGATTGACAAGTGCTTAAAAAAACTCAAATAATATTTTTAAATGTTGAATTAAAGGTATACTTTTGTACCTCCAAAATCCAGAGGGATGGCAGAGCGGTCGAATGCGGCGGTCTTGAAAACCGTTGACTGTAACAGGTCC
>CAYTGJ010000166.1:0-9560 GCA_964437245.1 uncultured Chitinophagaceae bacterium | reverse complement strand
GCTGCGCGTCGCTTTCGAATCCGGCCGTCCGCATTCCATGATCTTCTGGGGGCCTCCGGGGGTGGGGAAAACCACGCTGGCAAATATTATTGCCAACAATCTGAAAATCCCTTTTTACCTGTTAAGTGCCGTCAGTTCCGGGGTCAAGGAAGTAAGAGAAGTCATTGAAAAAGCAAAGCTGAACAGCAAAACGATTTTATTCATAGACGAGATCCACCGGTTCAGCAAGTCTCAGCAGGATGCGTTGCTGGGGGCAGTGGAGAAAGGGATCATTACGTTGATAGGAGCGACCACAGAAAATCCTTCGTTTGAAGTGAACTCGGCTTTGCTGTCCCGGTGCCAGGTATATGTGCTGAAACCACTGGAAAAGGAAGACCTTACCGGACTGCTGGATTTTGCGTTGGCCCAGGATGAAGAACTGAAAGGCAAAAACATTACGATCGAACAGTACGATGCGTTGCTCAATATTTCAGGAGGAGATGCACGAAAGCTTCTGAACCTGCTGGAGCTCGTGGTACAGTCTATTCCGGAGGAACCTATTGTGATCACCGATGAAAAGGTAATGAGCATTGCACAGAAAAAAGTAGCCTTGTACGATAAAGGAGGCGAAATGCATTACGATATTATTTCTGCTTTTATAAAATCGGTACGGGGAAGCGATCCGAATGCAGCGATATACTGGCTTGCAAGGATGATCGAAGGAGGGGAGGATGTTCAGTTCATTGCCCGTCGTCTGGTGATCCTTGCTTCGGAAGATATTGGAAATGCTAATCCGACGGCTTTGGTGATGGCTACCAATTGCTTTGATGCGGTGAGGGTGATTGGCTATCCAGAGGCGAGGATCGTGCTGGCACAGGCAACGGCTTATCTTGCAGCCTCTGCCAAGAGCAATGCTTCTTATGTAGCGATCAACGAAGCTCAGCGTTTGATCCGTGAGCATGGAGATTTGCCTGTCCCGATCCATTTGCGAAATGCCCCTACTAAATTAATGAAAGAGCAGGGCTATGGAAAAGAGTATAAGTATGCCCATGATTATGAACATAATTTTGTAGCACAAGAGTATTTGCCAGACTCTCTTAGTGGAGTGAAGTTGTATGAACCTGGATTCAACGCAAGGGAAGAAGAGTTGAGGCAGCGGCTGAAAAAATTATGGGGAAAGAAGTACAATTATTAATGACTTCTTTCCTCCGAATTATTCTGATAATATTCGATACAGTTCAAGATTCAGATAATAATGATGTCCTGTTAGTGTTCTTTTATCAAGAATGTTCATTTTAGTGAGTGTATTCAGATAATCGCGGGCTGTATTTTCGGCATAAACCCCCGTTTCAACCAGGTGTTTTACCTTCGTATAGGGTTGAGTA
This sequence comes from uncultured Chitinophagaceae bacterium, assembly GCA_964437245.1. Taxonomy (GTDB): domain Bacteria; phylum Bacteroidota; class Bacteroidia; order Cytophagales; family Cytophagaceae; genus JANYCO01. The sequence goes on along the minus strand of CAYTGJ010000166.1, from coordinate 8,196 downwards.
AAGATTGCCTGTACCAGTTGATCTGGTCGCCGTATGTTTGTCTCTTCTTCTATCACCTTCAGTATCGTATCTTTAACTTCTATAATGTCACTGATTTTTTGATAGGTGATGTTTGAAGTAACTTCCACCGCTTTGAGCATAAATAAAATCCAGCTTTTCCAGTCTCCACGTTGCGATACACCTGATAAGCCGGCATAGTAGGCGTCTTTGTGGTCTATAATATAGCGACTAAGAAACAGAATGGGATAATCCAGCAATCCTTTTTGGGTTAAAAAATGAATATTTACGATTCTTCCGGTACGGCCATTGCCATCGGTAAAAGGGTGTATGGCTTCAAACTGAAAATGGCGATCAGTCATTTTCAGCAAGGGGTCTAGTTTGTAATGGTCATCGTCATTCATAAATTGAATCAGGTTGTCCAGCATCGCTTCTAAAACACCTTTGCCACGGGGGGGAGTATAAATTACTTTTCCTGCATTAGGTCCGCTTCCTCCCTGACGGATCACAATAGAGGAAAAAGCCGGACGGATGCCGTCATTTGCTTGTTTGATCTCACGGTACATGCGGATAAAATAATCCTGGTCAAATTTCTCCAAACGTTTAAGGTAATCATGTCCCGACCAAAGAGCTTTCCGGTAATGAAGAATTTCTTTTGGAGCACCCTGTACATGCTCCACATTTTTTTCACTATAGGCTTTATACAGTTCATCGTCTGTGGTGAAAATATTTTCAATAGCACTGGAGGCTTTTGCTTCTTGTAAGCTGATCGTATTGATCAATAAACCTTGATCCGGAATAGCAATGCTTCTCCCCTGAAGTTTTCCAAGAGCAGCTTTCGTTTCTCCCAGTTGTTCCAGTATTTCATAATCCTTGTACAAGGTTTCTGGTATCGGCAAAGGAGGCAGGGCATTCCAGGGTTTGCTTCTATCAGGATTTATAGAATATGGACGGCTACTAGGCATTATTTTTTTAAAATTTTAATGTTTAGTATTGGACTAGACCTCAAAAGTACTAAAAAATTAGATCAAACATTAAAATTTTAACTTTTTAATGTTTTTATTGTGTAGTTCTTGTTTTTAGGGTTTTATATGGTCTGGTTTGATTTTGAGCCAAGGATGGAATCGCTAATCATTCATTATCTCTGGAACTGTGATAACTTTCACGTCCTTCCTTTTTGATCTCTAAATTGTATCCTTTAGCAAAAAATCATTATTCATGCCTTTCTAACTCATGCTTATGGTACATTCATGATATAACTCAATGTGTGACGTAAATATAGAGGATAAAAAAGGCTCCGGGAAACCGGAGCCTGTGTGGTGTAGAAGGACTAATTTTTGATGATCTTCTGACTGACTTCGCTCCCCCTGGATTTCAGTTTAAGATAATAAATTCCCGAAGGGTAGGCCGACAAGTCAAGATGCGTGTGGTGGCTTCCTTTTTCAGAAATGAATACAGAATGCCCGATTGCATTGATCAGCTCTAAGGAAAGATCATCCGGGATTTTGTTATTTGCAAAATCAATCGTTAACGTATTGACCACCGGATTAGGGTAGAAGTTCAGCGTATTTCCGTTAAGGCTGTTTTGAAGCCCGGTGAGCGTTTCAACTTTTACGATCCGTCTGAGTGTGTCCTTACATTCAGAAGCACTGGTACCGGAAAGATAAACAGTGTAATACCCTTCGGTATCGTATACATGAGACACGTAGTTACTCGTTTCACTGGCCCCGTCCCCTAGATCCCAGAGGATAGAGGAGGTTGCGTAAGACTGATTCACCAGCAGAAGAGAACTTCCCTTGGGAAGACTGATGGTATCCGTACCAGGATAGTAGGCCAGCATCATAGGATCTTTTTTGATATAAACGGTTTTCAGATCGCTCAGGAATAAAGAATCCTTATTGGCAATGTATAAAGTATCGTTTTGAGATACCTCTGTCATCGTATAGGAAGAACCTATGTGCACTGGAGCTGCCGGAGGAGGATCCTGGAAGAAGGCAAACAGGTTTCCGTTGGTAGGAGTCAGAGTAACGTCTATCGTATCCTGACGGCAAATCGTTACGTCGGAAAGAACAGGCACGGGACCTTGTTTGATAGAAACAAATTTGTTTTTGGCCTGCTCTGCGACTTCCATCAGTTCGAACATATTATCCGCCACAATGATGGCAAATGCGATCGTTACGCTGTCGCCCGGAGCAAAGTTGTATACTTTGGCTCCGATCACCTGCGATACATCCGCTCCAAATCCTGTAGCACCAGCCTGTTTTTTGAACACTCCTTTTGCGATACTGCGGAATTTTTCTTCGGTCGTAAAACCATCGTTCGGGTTGATGTTGTCTTCGTCTACAGAAGTGTGGTCCAGCGAGTAGCAGGAGGGAGCGTTATCGGTCAGCAGGGAGATCCCGGCTACTTTGGTACCACCTTCCAGGCTGTAGGTATAGGCAATTTTTCGTGCATCGTCCCAGTCGGCACGGTTATACTGATAACTGGCAATGTCCCAGTCGGCAAATATTCCTGCCGCAAGTGAATCATAGGTAGCAGAAGATTGATTGGTGATCTGGTATTCGAGTACTACAAACTTGTCGTTCGGACTGTTTTTCCAGGCATAAGAACGTTGTGCTACTTCGATCCCGATGATACTGGCTGCATTGGAATCATTGAATACAGTATACGCTTCCTGATCTTTGAGGGAGGATTTTACATAATGTACGTTTTCTACGGATTTGAATTCTTTGTCAATGGTGGCAAAATCTCCCCGTATACAATCGGATACTTTAGTGGTGGAGGTACCGATCATAAGTCCCGCTTCGTAAAGCAGTGCGTTGTTTTGATAGTTGACCCCTAATCCCTGCGAAGGAGGAGACGTCTCGTAAACATTGTACCCGATACGCCCGTTAGCAGTAACAGTGGTTTTCAACTGGTTGGTATCAAGTTTGAGATACGTAGGATTTACGAAAATCTTAAATCCCTGAAAATCGTAATAATTTTTAGTAGGATCTCTCATGATCATCACCAGGTCAATGACCTGGCCTAAAGGAGTACCATGGTTGATGATAAATCTGAAAGGATCGTCAAGGTTATTTTTATAAGTCAGACTATCGATCTTTCCCAGGTAGGAAGTGTTGTCAAGCATTGTCACATGACCGTTCAGAGAGATCAATTCGATCGAAAGATTGTTGGTGCCGGACAGATAATTGTAAAAATTGTTGGTGATCGTGATGGTGTCGCCGTTAAAAAGATCGGTGCCGAAGGTGCTTTTGACACTTAAATTTCTCATTCGTACAGAAGGAAGGGTTGTATCCGTAAGTGCTTTGTACATATTCAGCTTTCGTCCGGTTTTATAGCGGCTTTCAGGACGTGTGATGTCGAAGGTATCGAGGATCTCTCCGGTGACCCTTAGCTGTTCGCCCGCCTGCAGGGCAGATAGATGAGGAAATTTGGAGCGAACCAGTGCTGCGGCACCTGCTACGGTAGGAGAAGCAAAAGACGATCCTCCGAACTCCTGCCAGATACCTCCCGGACGTGTGCTGTATCCTCCTTCCAGGGAAGCAAGGTCTACATTAAAGCTGTACGACTGACCGAAACCGCCGAAGTTAAAAGTCTTCCTTACTTCGTACAGTGTATCGTAGAGGGGAGAGGTCAGGGTATCCAGCCCGGTCACTGAAATAACGTTGTCATAGGAGGCAGGGTAGAAGTCAAGCTCTCCTTCAGTATTCCCGGCGGCAGCAATGATTAATACATCCTTGTTGATGGCGGCATAGTTAATGTAGTTTTGATTGGTTTGGGAATAACTTCCGTAACCGCCCCAGGAAAGGTTCATGACTTTTACCCCATGGTTGGCGGCATATGAGATCCCTGCATAGCCGGCTACCAGAGATCCGCTGGAATTGCTGATCTTAATCGGAAGGCTTTTGCAGTTAAATCCTGTTCCTGCTATCCCGGCTACATTATCAGGTGTAGCAGAGCTTGATCCATGTACCCGGACGCCATGATCGGCTACCTGCCAGGAAGGATTATTATCGTTGGATCCTACGTCCCAGCCGTAGAAGTTGTCTGTATATCCGTCTCCGTCATCGTCTACTCCGTTGATCGGGTCGGCCCAGTTGTATTTGATGTTGGCAGCGAGATCCGGATGGTTCAGTTCGGTTCCTGTGTCCAGTATTCCTATGACCACATTCGTATCTCCTTTTTCAACTTCCCATGCTTTATAGGCATTGATTCTTTTTAACAGTAATCCCTGTGCTTTGTCAGGATCGGCGAGGGTATCCGAAGGAATGTACAATACCTGATCAATGTACTGAGGCTCGGCATATTCCACAAGACCCGTTGCTATAAGCCCGTTGATCAGATCCTGCATGGGTTGCGTTGAATTGAAATGAATGATATGGATGAGTGAAAGATCTACCATTTCAATCCCTTGCTTGTTTCTGGCCTCGGTAGGAGGAGTGGCTTCAGGAGTCAGTTTCTCAAACCTGGTGATTTCGAATTGCTGAAGATAGGGAGTCAGGATCTTGTTGCGTTTCAGTGCAGCAAGGTTATTTGTATAATGCCTGAATTCGGGCTTTAGCTTGGTCAGTATGACACCCGGTACAATGTTCGTGTTGGTTTTTTGAGAAGTCGTATAGCCTGAGGGAAGTTGATATTTAGCCTGTTGTGCCTGCAACGGAATGCCCAAAATGGTGACGAACAACCAGGAAAGTACTAGCCTATAAGTTGCTTGTTTTGTTATAAACATTCTTGAAATAGTTTTAAATATAATATAGTTATATTACCTTATTATACTAATAAGTAACCGTAATAGTTATGAAAAATAGCTTAATTTTTTGAGTTCTGCCGCATTCCCGGAACCAGACTTTCCTACATTATAAATTATATATATAAATGACTGATAATTATATGTTTGTAATTGTACCTCCACGGAGATTTTCGGGAGAGATAAGATCATTTTCGGGGGTAAATGGTTTTTAGAAAGCAAATTCCGGAAAATATGCTACTGGATTTATGTAATAGATTGTTATCCAGTTGATTTAAAAATGAAGTTCTGATGATTCATAAAAAACCGGAACATTCTTGAGTGTTCCGGTTTTTGGGGCCTGCTTGCTTGTTTTAAAATGGCTATGTTTTATTTTCCGGGTAGTCGGGTAGCTTTTAACATATTGTTTTCACGCGTTCCCCAATGATAGCCCAGTTCAAAGGGAAGGTCCGTAATCGTGGAATCCTGAGCATAGGCCTCTTTCAGTTCCGGTTCTTTGATATGCGGGAAATCGGCCACTGGTTTGGCATATTTACCGTACAGTTTAATTTGCCATTTATCTTTGTCAAAATAACGGTAAGCGATTCCGGAATCATCCTGGACGATGAAATCACTCTTATCGAAAATAATGTTTCTGATCGTTGAAAAATCCTTGTAATGCAGAAGGTAGGAAGCTGATTTCAGGTAGGTATGCACAGTTCCCATATTCTGCAGGTATTTTGAAAGTCCTTTATTCGCCTTGATCCCGGCATCTCCCAGGTCACATTTGAAATAATAAACCGAACGGAGTTCATTGGATTCCTGTGTTACAAAATCGATTCTTACACCTTTCGTTCCTTTGTATTTACTGGTGTCTGCACGGTCAAATACATTTCCGGAGGTGTCGATACCAACGGCCTGGATGTTTACGATCGTATTTCCGGTTCTTTTCAGGAATAAGCACATCAGAGGAATGGTTCCGTTTACTTTATTCTTCTGAAGGTCATTGAGCATATTTTTAGTAATGAAATAACTCTTTTTCAAAAGATCGTTCAGAGAAACTTCGATTGATAGATAGTATTCCTGTCTTTGTCTTTCGGTCATCGTTTTAAAATCCGGTAATTCTCCGATAGGCTCCAGTGCAAGGAGTGTATAGGTTTTTGCATTTGGAAACAGGATAAAGGAGTTTAGAACATCCGGTCCGGAAAAAGGATAAAATACACTGTTGTCAGAAGCATTCACATCAGTAAGTTCTGCATTTCTCCAGTCACGCATTTTGCTGAATCTCTTTTTCTCGATCAATGCCCAACTGGAATCGAATGAAAAAGAGAATGCTTTCCAGCTTTCGGTAGTGTCGATAGAGGCAAGTGTGCTTCCCTGAGGTTGTGGGATTCCGGATAAGACACGTACGTTGTGATCATATTGATGGTCAAACTCCAGTGGTTTTTCGGGAGCTTTTCGCCTGTGGATGCTATCGCTCCGGATTTCACCGGAAGCAGAGATTGTATCGTTTGAACTGCTAGTAGTGTTTTTCTTTTCCTCACAGGAACTGAAAAACATACAACCAAGAAGGGCAAGTAATGTAAGTTTAGTTTTCACTTTTTTTATAGAGATAAGAATTAGTAAAATAAATGATCAGTCCTAAAAGGATGACAAAGAAGGTGACGAGAGAAGGGATTAATTTCCCTTTATCCATGATCACATTAAAAATCATCCAGAGTTCAAGACAGATGAAGATCGCAGGAGTTACCGGGTAGCCCAGAGTTTTGTATTGTCCCGGAATATTTAATTTTCGTTTGCGGATAATAAATACGCCTATTACGCTCAGGGTGGTGAAAATACTCAGCGTAAATCCTATGTAAGTAAGGATTTCATCGAAAGAAGAGGTCAGGATCATCACGATGGCAATCCCGGACTGCACTAGTGTAGAGACTACCGGAACATCTTTGTAGTTTTCCCGCGAAAGAAAACGCAGTAACCGGATGTCATTGCCGACTACTTTTGCAACCCTGGGGCCGATCAGCATCATCGAATTCACCGAGGCGATAAATCCTACCGAGAGGATGAGTATAATGAAGGGAATTCCATTCTGATGGAAAATGTTTTTTGCCGCTATCAGGGCGATCTTGACCTGTGCCCCGAATTCTCCTCCTGGCAGGGAGATCAGGAACTGATCTTTTGGTGTGGAGTAAAGGAAAATAAAATTAAGAGCAACATACAGAATCAATACTACGGAGGTTCCTAAGAAGAGGATACGTGGAATATTTTTCTGAGGTTGGGAAATATCATCGGCGATGTAAGTGATGCTGTTCCAGCCGGAGTAGGCAAACGAAACATAGATCAGTGATACGGCAAAAGATTGTGACAAAGAATCGGCCAGGTCGGAGGATCCGAACTGAATGGAAAAATGGCTGTGATCGGCATACAGAAATCCAACGACCACAAAAGCAGTGATGAGGGATACGTTCATGATCGTCACGGAAGCCTGGAATTTTTTCCCTATGGAAAAGCTGAGCAGGTTGATACAGGTAATAAACAGAATGACAATGGTGGCAAGTAGTTTTGGATTTATTTCCAGGATATTCTGGAAATAATCTCCGAATGCCATGGCCGAGGCGGCCATCGGCGCGGCAAATCCCACGGTAATAGAAACCCAGCCGGAGAGGAATCCTACGGCTGGGTGGTATATTTTTGACAGAAAATTATATTCGCCTCCTGATCTTGGAAATACGACCGCAAGTTCAGCATACGTCAGCGCCCCGCATAATGCTACCAGTCCTCCCAGGGACCAAAGAAGCAATATTGCGGAGGTTGATTGTATTCCCAGCAACTGGTATCCTAAACTGGTGTATACACCCACTCCAATCATGTTGGCGATCATGATGGTGGCACCAGCGATCAGTCCTATTTTTTTTACCGTAGTAAGGGACACAAAGAATACGTTTTGGTAAATACAAAATATAAATTCCCCTGAATGTTTCCCGTAGGCGACTTAATTAATAGAAATTAGTTCTACTTCGAAAACCAAGGTAGTGTTCGGTCCGATCAGTTCGGATGCTCCCCGTGAGCCATAAGCCAGATCAGAAGGGATGAACAGCTGCCATTTTGATCCTACCGGCATGAGCTGAAGGGCTTCGATCCATCCGGCGATCACACCGTTTACAGGGAAAGTAGCCGGTTGTCCGCGTTCTACCGAACTGTCAAATACGGTTCCGTTGATCAGTGTTCCATGATAATGAGTGGTCACTTTATCGGTCGCTTTTGGCTTCGGACCGTTACCTGCTGTCAGGATCTTATATTGCAGACCGCTTGGGAGCGTTACTACCCCTTCTTTGCTGCTGTTTGCTTTTAGAAATTCTACTCCTTCATGGATATTTTTTTCCAGTTTTTGAGCCTGAAGCTTTTGAAAATAATCGTTCAGGATCTGTCCGGCTTGGGCAGGATCGATCTGCAGGTTGTTTCCGAGTAAT
>CAYTGJ010000165.1:9258-9712 GCA_964437245.1 uncultured Chitinophagaceae bacterium | reverse complement strand
CCTCCGGTTACCGAGGAAGCTTTACGCTATGTCTGGAAGATGAAGTAGATTACGATTTCTACGAAGGTGCGACCGATGTGACGGGATTATTGAATGGTTGTAGTGCCAACGCTGAGTACACGACATCGGGTGCAACGGCAGATGGTCCTGTTGGCAGTTGCTGGAACAACAGTGGTCCCTTGTTTAACCGTTGGTTTAAGTTTACGGCTCCTTCCAGTGGTATGGTGAATGTTACGGTCAACCGCGGAAGCGGTTTAGGTACTCAGAGCCGCACTCAGTTGGCTTTATGGGCAGGAGACGGCACGACGCAGCTTGCGTGTAATCGCTATGTAAGTGACGGCGACAATGTTACGGTTGGTCATACTTCTTTGATCCCTGGCGATACGTATTATATTTCCGTCGATGTTCAAGCCTCCGGTTACCGAGGTACTTTTACCTTATGCCTGGAAGACGA
>CAYTGJ010000165.1:0-9248 GCA_964437245.1 uncultured Chitinophagaceae bacterium | reverse complement strand
CGACCGATGTGACGGGTTTGCTGAATGGTTGCAGTGCTAATGCTGAGTATACGACAGTAGGTGCAACCGCAGACGGTCCTGTAGGGAGCTGCTGGAACAACAGCGGTCCTTTGTACAACCGTTGGTTTAAGTTTACAGCTCCTGCGAGTGGGAGAATCAATGTTACGGTAAACAGAGGAGGTGTGTTAGGTACTCAGAGTCGTACTCAGTTGGCTTTATGGGCGGGAGACGGTACGACACAACTTGCGTGTAACCGCTATGTGAACGATGGGGACCATGTTACGGTTGGTCATACTTCTTTAACTCCTGGTGATACGTACTATCTTTCTGTAGATGTTCAGGCCTCCGGTTACCGAGGAAGCTTTACGTTGTGTCTGGATGATGAAGTCGATTACGATTTCTACGAAGGAGCAACAGAGGTGAGCAGCCTGATCAACGGATGTAGTCTGCCGGGTGAATATACCACGATGGGAGCTACTTCAGATGGTCTTGCGGGCAGCTGCTGGAACAACAGTGGTCCTCTTTATAACCGCTGGTTTAAATTTGTGGCCACTTCTTCCGGGATGACAGTCACGGTTGATATAGGAGCCGGAAATGGTACACAAAGAAGAACTCAGGCTGCCATATGGGGAAATGACGGAACCACCATGATTGCCTGTAGCCGGTATGTTACGGACGGAAGTGATGTGGAAGTAGTGGCCGGAGGATTAATTCCCGGAAATACCTATTATATTTCAGTCGATGTTCAAGCCTCGGGTTACCGAGGAAGTTTCACTCTTTGTCTCGACGAATTTGTTTTTTTACCGGTGCAGCTTTTGGGGTTTCAGGCAGAAAAAGAGCATCGCAAGGTGATGGTAGTCTGGCAAACGTTGTCAGAGAAAAACAATGCGTTCTTTACGATCGAACGTTCGATGGATATGAAGGACTGGCAATCAATTGGCAGTGTACCGGGAAAGATCAATACCAATTCCCTGACCGGGTATCATTTCGAAGATGCAGATCCTGTTCGGGGACAATCCTATTATCGTCTGAAACAAACAGATCTTGACGGAGCCTATTCTTATTCGGAAGTTCAGGGAGTATTGTTTCATCAGGAAATGTCTCTGACGGTAGCACCGAATCCTGCTACAGACGAACTGACCGTGACCGGAGATTTTACAGCATTGTCTCCTGTATACATTTATAATCAGCAAGGACAGGATCAAACCGGGAGGTATGCTGTCAAGCGTAGTACGGAATATGAGAGGGTGCTGGAAATTCAGTATTTATCTGCTGGTTTATATTTTCTTCGTATCAATTCGGAGTATATTCCGTTTTTAAAAGAATAGAGTATGTGTTATGATAGAGAATAGTGTATTTTAGTATTTTATACGACACAAAAACATGGAAGACAATTTTGATGATTTATCATTCTTATTTAACGAACCTGATCACAATACAGTAGCCTTATCGACAGGAGATATTGTATCCCTTCAGGACGACCGGCAATATCATTTGTATAAGCTTTTAAGCATTGATCAAAGATACGGTACGTATCATATGTTGAGCTATACTCCCTCTGACCATTTGCCAGGGGTGGAAGCAGTCGTACAATTACCTGTACTGGTTTATCATGTGCCTTTGAGCAAACAGGCTTTTGCCGGAGCAGTCCTGTTGGGCAACACACCCGTCAAGGCTGATGAACTTATTGGTTATCACGAATACCTCCGCCAGACACAGGAGCCGGAGCTTTATATCCCGTTGGCGAACCAGTATTATAAAGATGCTTATCAACTTACCAACGAACAAAAGTTTCAGGAGGCTATTGACGAATATTCAAAAGCAATCGATTTGTTTCCCCTGTTTTACGAAGCCATTGATAACCGTGCATTTTGTAAAATGGATCTTGGTTGGTGGGAAGAGGCGATAGAGGATTTTCAACTTTCTTTAAACCAGAATCCTGACAGCTTTCTGGCAATATTTTCTATTGGAGAATGTTATTTGAGAGCCGGAGAATTGCACAATGCCCGGGAATACTTTGAAACAGCCCGGCAGATAGATCCGAATCATCCTGCTTTGCAGAAGTTTCTGGGAGAGATCGAAGAGCGCTTAAACCGGTAAATAAAAATAGAAAAGACCTGGAAAGATCTTCTGTTGTATGTATTATGCCGGGTAGGAAGCAGTTGATGTCAGGTATTCCCTTTTTCTATTCCTTCCTGAATTTTTTCCTGTACTTCTTCTTTTTCTGAATTACTGATTTCCAGGGTTCCGGAATCGTCGTCATGACGCAGTACTACTTCTATACTGATGGGAAAATGATCGGATTTTACATCTTTTTCTTTCTTCATATCGATCAGTCTGAAGTGAGAACTCATGAAAAAATGATCCAATGGCCAGCGCAGGTACCAGTAGCCCGAATGGAACGTATTGTACATCCCTCTGCCTCTCCGCGCATCAAGCAGTTCACTTGATTTGAGAAATAAGGTCGTAGTGGCCGACCAGGCTACATCGTTGAGATCGCCGATGACGAGACAAGGTTTCGCGTACTCTTTGGCCATACGCCCGGTGATAAGTATCTCCGCATCCCGTTCCGTGCTTTCTGTATTTTCCTGAGGAACGGGAGGGGTAGGATGTAAGCCATACAGCCGGACAGTTTGATCTTGGTAACGTATATCCGCTATGATAGAAGGAATCTCCCGGTCGATCAGATAATTTACTTCATGGTGTAATAAAGGGAGTTTGGAGTAAAAGAGCAGTCCGTAAGTATTGTCCAGCGGTACTTCGATTCGGTGCTTATATTCCTGTACAGTTTCGGACAGTGCTTCCTGCCAGGCTTTGTCCGTTTCAAGAAGAAAAAGTACATCAGCATTTCTGTCTTTTATTAATTGTGCAAGAAGATGATATTTTCGGTTATCCTGTAAAACATTGCATACCAATATCGATAGCGATTTTTCTCCTTTTTGCAGAATGCCTTTATCGATCATTTTTTTTCCGAAAGGAGTATACGGATAGATTACATAGGCAAGGTACAGGCTACTGGTACTGAGTAAGCCCAGTATAAGATAATCGTACCATACGGCCTGAGCGATCACTCCTGGCCAGGCCAAGATCAGAAGAAGGATCAGTACCAGCTTTTGCATACGGGGATAATCCAGTACTCTTACTCCCCACCAGGTACTTTTTAAAAAAGGAATGAATACCGTGAGAATCATGAAGGCGGCGATTGTGTGGTACAAAAAATAAATTGCTTGCATAATAGGAAGAAAGGTTGCTTTTCCGGTTAAAAAACATTCTGGTAGTTAAAATAACAAAAAAATATTGTCATACAATGTTCATGATTGTAAAATATAATATTCCGATAGACTTTTATGCCCCGGCAAAAGGAAGGTATTTCTTGGATAGGTTATATACTTATATCTGCAATGGTAAAAATACGCTCAAGAGCGTATTGATCACCTAGCTGATTTTATCTTATTTAAGTGCAAGAAGTGACGGAGCAATTAATCATTCGTCATACAGTTTCAACTTACTATTAACACCATAATTTTATGTCAGGAATTCCTGCGCTCGATATCGTCATAGGCTTGGTTTTTATTTACCTCCTATATAGTTTATTGGTAACCATTATTCAGGAGATCATTGCTACCAACCTTGGATTCAGGGCCAAGGTGTTGCAAAAAGCGATCATGAGAATGCTTGAAGAGGAAAATAAGGATAGTGGCCTTTGGGCAAGGTTGGTTTCCTGGAGTGAACTGTTCTGGAATCCTCTGAAAAAAGGATCCTTTGCGGAGAAATTTTACCATACTCCACTGATCAAGTTTTTAGGGGAAGATGCCTGGCATAAGAAACCGTCTTACCTGGACGCACGGAATTTTTCAAAAGCCATTCTGGATGTCATTAAAGAACTGACATCGACTACAGGCACTACAAAAGAGCAGATCAACAATTTTTTAAATCCTTCCATAGGGCAGGATACTGTGGGGAATGACATTGTAACTTCCAATGTTGACTTTTTGGTCAAAAAGGAAAAGGATGAAACCAAAGGGAAAGATATTCTGATTCCGACAGATACGCTCAAATATCTTCGTTCCCTGTGGGCAGATGCACATGAAGATGTGGATAGGTTTAAATATTTGCTCGAACAGTGGTTTGACGATACAATGGCACGCGCCAGCGGATGGTATAAACGTTATACACAGTTAGTCCTTTTTATCATCGGACTTTCGATTGCCGTCTCATTTAATGTTGATACAATCCAGATCGCCAGGAAACTTTCTCATGATCCTGAGTTACGAAAACAATTGGTACAGGCCGCTGATACATACCTCAAAGAAAATAAAGATCTGAGAGTAAAGATTGATTCTACTCAGAAACGTTTGAAAGCATTGAACAATACACAGGGAGATAGTGCAGCACAAGCGGCTGCCTTGTTAGACGCCGATTCCTCCGCAAAAGCCCTTATAAAAACCAATCAGGAACTGATCGGTGAAGCACAGCAGATGATCCGGACGGACCTCAAAAATGTAAACGATCTGCTCGGGTTAGGCTGGAAATCCTGTGATAAGACTAAATGCGGCTGTTGTTTGCCTGTTCCGGTCGGAGGGTGGAGTTTCTCGCTGATTTTAGGCTGGCTGATCACGGCACTGGCTTTATCTCTTGGGGCACCTTTTTGGTTTGACCTGTTGAATAAACTGATGAAGGTAAGAGGTTCTTTGGAAAAGAGTAATGAAAGCAATGGTACATCCTCTTCCGGTTCCTCGAAAACTACTACTGACTCCGCAGGGGCTACTTTGATAGAACGAAAAGGATGAAGGTTACCGTTAAAAAATATCTGAATGTTCGTGTAGGGGCACCGAGTGTAAATGCTCCCTGCTACCAATACCTGGCACCAGGAAGTGTATTGGAAGTAGACGGAGTATTGTACAAAGGAGATGTTTTCGAAGATAGTGATCAATGGTTGAAGGACGCTGCGGGGAATTATTATTGGGCGGGAGGGGTGGAGCAGAAGGAAAATATAGTAGTAGCCAAAAGTGTAAAGCTATTATTCGATCCTATAAAAATGAGCTGGGGACTTAATAGTGGAGATGGAATAAATATATTAACATTATGGAATGATTATAATTTATACGGACAGGATGTAAAAGTCGCTGTTTTAGATACAGGGGTGAATATTGCAATTCCTGATATTTATGATGCAATTGTTGATAAAGAGTATGATGTTAAATCTTTTTTGCCAGGAGAGAGTATTGAAGATGATGACGGGCATGGTACTAGATGTGCTTCTATAGTAGCATCAAGAGGGTATTCAATGTATGGAACGGCACCTTTATGTAATTTGGTAATAGGAAAGATTCGGTCAAAAAAAACACCTCTTAGCGCTGAGAATTTATTAAATGCATTAAAGTGGGCTTGTGAAGAGCGAAATGTTGATATTGTTTCAATGTCTTTTAATACAGCTGCAATAGATCAGAGCGTTCAACAATATATTTATGATGCGCATTATAAACGCAATAAGATATTTGTGGCATCAATAGGAAATGCAGGGAAGTACGCTGTTGCTGCTACTTATCCTGCAAATTGTGATGGCTGTCTTTCCGTTGGAGCATATGATAAAGGAAGAGTGATCTGCACTATATCTTCCTGGAATAGTAAGTTGTCTTTTGTTGCCCCTGGTAATGAGCTTTATGGATTAAATTTACAAAAGAAAAAGGAAGCTCTTCCTCCTGCTACTAGCTATGCCTGTCCTTTTGCGGCTGGAGCTATTGCTTGTCTTGTCTCATCATATAAAATACAATCGAGAGACTACAAAGCTAGTCAGTTGTATAAAGATCTACAATATGATTTTGTAGTGACTAATCAAAAAATACAGTTTGGAAATGGAATATTAAATCCGGTTAAAACCATTAAGAGTATATGAAGCTTTTTTTACTTACTATTTGTTTGTTGACAGTATCATTTTGTAAAGCACAATTTTCGTATTATGATGCCCTTGAGTTAAATTCTATATTTTCAAAATCCTTAACTTATGATTCGTTCAATGAGGCGACTAAGATCCTTGCCAATTATTTACCTGACCGAAATTTAAATGATCAACAAATACAAGCAATCTATCTAAGTAATCCTTTTATTCCGGATTCTTATAAAAATTTTGTGCTAGGATCATCTTCTCCTATCATCCCTACAAAAATAATTGCAAAAAATATCGGCGGCCTCAATGTAACTAACTTTGCCGATGGCCTTGCCAAATTCCTGGTAGAGCGAACAAAAACAGAACTGAGCGTTTATTTTTTTCAACGATTTAAAAAAGATCTCAACGATAGTGAGGAACTTCAAAAACTTTTTCCCTCCACGTTAAAGGTCCTGAATACGATTGATCAGGAAATTTATATTTATGAAGCTTATTTAAATACATTGAGAGAAGCTTTTGTAAAAGATATGATGAACTTTTACGAGAATTTTCAGGCATTTTCAAAATTGCCGAGGTACCAGGCATATTTTAATACTTATCCCGAACTGAAGACAACATTAGAGGTAGGTTTTTATCTTATCAATCAATATTCAAAAGGAGTGCACCCAGGGGAAGTATTGGCCAAACTGGATACGGCAAAGATTAAAATGCGGGATAAAAAGCTTGAAACAACTATTCGAAATGGCGTAGGTGTGGCAAAATTATTTTCTGAATCACTAAGAGCAAAGGGAGATTCTACTTACTGGATTTCTGAAAAAGAAATAGAAGCATTGTGGAAAGATAGCTTGTTACTCAATATTTATCTGGGATTGGTCTATGAGAAAGGAAAGGATATTTATTTCAAAAAAGGTTCTGATTCTATAGGGGTGCAATATATACTCGCCTCTCTGAAAGTAGGAGCCGGAAACCTCAAAGATTCATTAGAGGAGTACAAGCACTTTATTAAAACGATTCATCAGGATGCGCTAGAAGTAGAAGGATATATGAATAGTATTGGGAAAAAAGGGAAAAGTGAACGGGATTACAATGATTACTACTTGTTTTATGGAGCTTCTATTGATTTGATACAAGATGGTTTTCTGTTTTTCGATTTACCCTATGTTAACCTGGGTTCAGAGGCAATGAGCAGGATTAAAGAGCAGTCAGAAAAATGGATCAACGTTGCCCGGGCTGCCGGAGATCTGTACGTGGATGTGAGAACAAAAAATTATGCAAGTGCTGTGCTGAGTGCAGTGAATATTTTGGATGAAGTTGTTCCGGAGAAGAATCCCTATAAGTCTGAAGCAAAGTCAACAGTGCAATTACCAGATGAACTTAAAAAGCTGGAAAAAAATAAGAAGGAGCTGACTACTCAGAAACTGGAGGAATTAAAGAAGCAATATTCGGAAAAAATTATGCATTATCTGGATTCTTTAGTGGCTACCCGGGACGCTGATTATTTTAAAAACCTACGTGAGCAGATTCTGAAATATGGTACTTTTGCCTCTGCGGTGGCGCAGGCTAAAAACTCAGATGAAGTAAAAGCGGCGATAGAATCCATTGCTCTCCCATCCGGTTCTTCCCTCATTAAAAGGGAAACGTCCTGGAATATAGCTGTAAATGGATATGTAGGACTATTTTTGGGGAACGAGGATATTAAAGGGGTAGAAGGAGATCAGGGAAAAGTGAACGCATATGGAGTGACCGCACCGGTAGGAATCACCTTTAGTAAAGGGCACTCATTTTTATTTATCCCTACAGGGAAATGTGGTTTTTCCACCAGTCTGATGATATCGGCAATCGACCTCGGAACGGTTGTTTCCTATCGTTTTCGTAATGACAGCGTCTCTGCGGTACCTGATATTAAATTACAGGATATTTTTTCACCAGGTGCTTTTTTATCTTTAGGAATTCCAAAATGTCCGATCTCTGTCAACCTGGGAGCTCAGATAGGTCCTAATCTTAGAAAGGTATATGCTACTTCTACAGCTAATGATGTTTCAGAGGCTATATATGTTCGGTTAAGCGGAGCTATTTGTGTGGATATTCCGCTGCTTAACCTTTATACAAGATCTCGTAAGTAAGTTTTTGAATTATGTAGTCTGTTCTGGTCTATAATTTTTTCCTTCCTTTTGTGGACAGGAAGATATTGATGCCAGTATATTTTTATACAAGCTATTTACTCATGATCACCATTGTTTTCCACTGCCTGTATTTAGTATCTCTCACCATATTGATGGTTTCATAAACACTTCGGGCCCAGTAATTCCTCTGGCCGCTTCCCCCGGCTCTTCCGGTCAGCAGATCGGAGAGTACTATTTTTTTACTTGCCACATCAAAAACCACATAGTAATACGCAGCATTGATCCGTACCTTATTTAGATTATTGGCGATCAATACAAGCGCAAGTCCATCCGTAATCCCCTCGCTCTGTAGATCATATTCGTCCACGATCTTTTGCAGATCATTGTACCGAATCAGTTCTGTTTGATTCTCAGTTGCTTTTTTTTCATCTATGGCCTCATTTCTTTTGTCCACAATAGCATACTGATAAGGGAGGGAGTGTCTCCTGGTTGCTCCTTTCATATCGTATTTGCTTTGTTCATTCATAAGCAACGTATTGATCTCTTTAAAGAGAGTTTTCGGAGATTCGAACTCATTTCCGATGAGTTTCACATAAGAGTAATCAATTCCCAGATAGGTCAACGGAATTTTTCTATCGAAAAAATCATAACGGTAATAGCGTTGTTCAGCTCTTGAAGTAGTATAAATATTTTCGGAACGCGGCGGTGTTTTGGATGGATTGGATTCATTAAAGATATCTTTAGTGCCATTTGCATACATGATCAGGAGGACATCTGCTTTGGCTATTTTGTATACGGGTCCATCAGGATTGTTGGCAGCAATATATTCCACTTCTGTGTCAGAAACGGTTTTTACTTTGGCTTTAATTTCTTCCCCGTTTTTCTTAATGATTACATCCTGGGCGAAAGCCGGAAAAAATGATATAAGCAGAATAAAGAAGGTAAAAATGATATTTTTCATATAATGGTCAATACGGAAGATAAAAAGTTTTGTTTAAACCTTCGGATGCTAGAAAATTTAGTTGCTCTATTCCGGGTTCTATAGCATATAAGCTTATTTGCATAATTTAATTACCTACTCTGAGTATAATAGTTTCCTGATGAAGAGATATGAATGGAAGTATGGAGTGTTGAGTGCGAGTATTTACTAAAAACAAAAGGCTTCGATTTTTCGAAGCCTTTATGCGGAATGGACGGGATTCGAACCCGCGACCTCCTGCGTGACAGGCAGGCATTCT
>CAYTGJ010000164.1:283-9726 GCA_964437245.1 uncultured Chitinophagaceae bacterium | reverse complement strand
TGAAACTCTCCGGTTCGGCTCGTATATACTTTTACGATCGGGGCAATTCCATTGACACCTGCCAGGTTAAACCGTCCATACGTGCAAAAGTTTCCCATGCTATAGGCGATAAATCTTCCTTTATAGGTTTCTACCGCTCGTGTCACATGCGGGCCATGTCCGAATACTATGTCTGCTCCGGCATCGATCATCGCATGGCTGAATGCATATACGTTCCCACGGTTCTCTCCCAAAAAGATCTCTGTAGTTTTCGTCACATGGGTCATCTTACCACCTTCTGCTCCTCCATGAAAAGAGACGATCACAATATCACATTGTGTACTCAGCTCTTCCACTATTTTGGCCGCCGCCGGAATATTTTTAATATCCATCGTTCCTGTATTGGGAGAAAATGCACACATTCCATAACGGACTCCATTCCGCTCAAATACGGTAGTAGGATAAGCGAGTAAACCAGCAAAATGCAACCCGGCATTTTTCAGCGTATTAGCGGTACTTTTTCGTCCTGTTTCTCCAAAATCCCCTACATGGTTATTGGCTACGCTCACTACATCAAATCCTGCATCCGTAAGATAATGAACGTATCTTGTAGGCATTTTAAAAGCATAGCAGATATTCGGATTGTTGCATTTTTTTACCTCTCCTCCTTCGTCCACAAAAGTGCCTTCCAGGTTTCCAAACGTTACATCAGCGTCTCTCAGATATGTCTTTACCGAATCCAGGATCGTTTTTCCATCGTTCGGAGGCAGGTAGGCAGCCGAGGGAAAATGAGTGCCCAACATAATATCTCCCACTCCGATAATGGTCACGGTATCTTTGATGACCACAGTATCTCTAACCGCCGTTTCTACCAAGGTAGTATCCTGAGCAAAGGCAATTCCTGAAATCTGGAGTAGAAATGTGAATATTAATAAGAATTTTAAAGGCGATTTCATAGTAGAAGCTGTTATTTTTGCATTCAATACTAACAATTTTTCATGAATAAAAAGAAAATAATTAACGACCCGATCTACGGATTTATCAACGTAGAGAGTGAGCTGTTGTTCGACCTGATCGAGCATCCTTACTTCCAGCGTCTTCGCAGAATCCGCCAGCTGGGTCTTACTGACCTGGTCTATCCGGGAGCATTGCATACGAGGTTTCATCATGCCCTGGGAGCCATGCACCTCATGGGACAGGCCCTGATCAATCTTCGCCTCAAAGGGCACGATATCTCGGACAAAGAATACGAATCCGCACAGGCTGCTATTCTCCTGCACGATATAGGCCACGGTCCTTTTTCTCATGCGCTTGAGTTCACGCTCCTGAAAGACATTCATCACGAAGAACTTTCATGGATGATCATGCAAAAAATAAACCAGCAGTTAAACGGTGCGCTGGATATGGCCCTGGCAATGTTCAACGACACCTATAAAAGAAAATTCTTTCATCAGCTTATCTCCGGCCAACTGGATATAGACCGGCTGGATTATCTCAAACGGGATGGTTTTTACACCGGGGTATCGGAAGGGACGATCGGTTCGGACCGGATCATCAAACTTTTCAATGTGGTCAACGATCATCTGGTATTGGATGAAAAGGGGATCTATAGTATTGAGCACTTCCTGATCGCGCGCAGAGTAATGTACTGGCAGGTATATCTGCACAAAACAACAGTAAGTGCCGAAAACATGTTGATCCAGACCATCCGGAGAGCTCAGGACCTCGCCCGGTCAGGCGACACCAGTGTCATGACCGGAACGGGACTTGATTTTTTCCTGCACCATCAGATCACCCTTAAAAATCTCGAAAACAACAAAAGTTACCTTGCTGCGTTTTTAAGCATTGATGACTACGATGTGTGGGTAAGTATAAAAAAATGGCTTAATCATCCTGATTTTGTACTTTCTTATTTGTCAAAGGGGATTTTAGACCGGCAATTATTCAAAATTTCAATTTCTGCTAAACCTTTTGATAAAAAAGGCCTTGATGGCATGAGATTTGAGATTAAAAAAAAGTTAAAAATAGAAGAAGAGCTGGTACAGTATTTCCTGATCAAGGGAGTAATTAACAACGAAGCTTATGTATCTGGTTCTGAAAATATTAACATATTAAGAAAAAGCGGCAAAATTGAAGATATAGCAGAATCATCTGATTTACAAAACATTAAAGCCATGAGCAAAATTGTAAAAAAACACTATTTATGCTCACCAAAAAATTAATTATATTTGTAATAGTATTAAAATCACATTAAAAAATACAAATTTGTAAATGGAATTTACAGCAAAAGAAATAGCGTTTTTGATAGGTGGTACAGTAGAGGGAACGGAAACAGTAAAAGTAAGTAAACTGGCAAAAATCCAAGAAGCTACTCCGGGAAGCATTGCTTTTCTGTCTAATCCTAAATATGAAAATTTCATTTACGAAACGCCGGAATTAAGTGTAGTAATCGTCAGCAAGGACTTCGAAGCCAAAGAAGCCATAAAGTCTACACTCATCAAAGTAGATGATCCTTATACCAGCTTCAGTACGCTTCTCGAAGAATACCATAAGATAGTCAGTTTTGTCAAGAGAGGAGTGGAAAATCCTTCTTTTCTTGGAGAAAATACCACCACTGGGGAAAATATTTACCGGGGGGCTTTTTCCTATATCGGGAACAATTGCACCATCGGTAAAAATGTCAAAATATATCCTCAGGTATACATTGCAGACAATGTCCAGATCGGTGATAACACCATCTTGTATGCCGGGGTCAAAATATATGCCGATACTGTAATCGGACATCATTGTACCATTCATGCCGGTGTAGTGATCGGGAGCGACGGTTTCGGATTTGCTCCGCAGGCAGACGGATCCTATAAAACCATTCCTCAGATCGGCAATGTGGTGATCGGAAACCATGTAGACATCGGGGCTAACACAGTAATCGACTGTGCAACAATGGGTTCTACCATCATCCACGATGGCGTTAAACTTGACAACCTGATCCAAATAGCACATAATGTGGAAGTTGGTTCCAATACAGTCATTGCCGCCCAGGCAGGAATTTCCGGCTCTACCAAAGTAGGCGAAAATTGCATGATTGGCGGTCAGGCAGGGATCATCGGCCATCTTACCATTGCCAGCAAGACCAATATCGGAGCCCAATCCGGGGTTACCAAATCAATTACAAAAGGGAATACTGCCATTCTGGGAGCACCCGCATTTGACTACACCTCTCACCTGAAATCTGCCTCTGTGTTTAAAAAATTGCCTGATTTACAAAAGCGCATAGAGGAATTGGAAGAAAAAATACTACATTTGCAGTCTTTATAACGTTTTCTGTTGCTACGTTAACAAAGACTTTTTTGCTTGTAAAACTAACATTACGAGCAACTGAGAGAGATTATTATTTTAAATAAGTAATTGTGAATCAAAAACAACAAACAATCAAAAAGCCGGTCACGCTTTCCGGCGTAGGATTGCATACAGGGGTAAAGGTGAACATGACATTTGTTCCGGCTCCTATTAACCACGGAATAGTATTTCAACGTATTGACCTCCCGGACCAACCTACTGTAGAAGCCGATGCTGATTATGTCGTGGATCTGTCCAGAGGTACTACGATCGAAAAAAACGGCGCACGTGTCAATACTGTAGAACACACCCTTGCAGCACTGGTTGGATTACAAATTGACAATGTACTTATCCAACTCGACGGTCCCGAGCCTCCGATCATGGACGGTAGTTCCAAACCTTTTGTAGACGTTCTGGAAAATGCAGGGTTTGAAGAACAGAATGCACTTCGTAATTTCTACGAAATTCCTCACAACCTGTTTTATAAAGACGAAGAAAACCAGATCGAGATTGCAGCACTGCCACTGGACGATTACAGAGTTACTGTAATGGTAGATTACAATTCTCCTGTACTCGGAAGCCAGCATGCCTCCCTGACCAACATCAACCAGTTTTCCAAAGAGATTGCGGCCTGCCGTACTTTCTGTTTTCTACATGAACTGGAAATGCTGCACAAGCAAAACCTTATTAAAGGCGGCGATATCAATAACGCCATTGTGGTAGTAGACCGGGTGGTAAAAGACGATGAACTGGAATCGCTGGCCAAGCTTTTTAACAAACAAAAAGTAGAAGTTAAAAAAGAAGGAATCCTCAATAACATAGAACTCCGTTACAACAATGAACCTGCACGTCACAAGCTGCTGGATATGATCGGAGATCTTGCCCTGGTAGGAAGACCTCTGAAAGCTCAGATCCTTGCCGCACGTCCGGGACACGCCGCCAACGTAGCCTTTGCCAAAAAGATCAAAAAACTAATGAAAGAAACCTCCAGGAATCAGGCTCCGAAATACGACCCAAGCCAGCCACCTGTGATGGATGTTAACACTATTTATAAAGCACTGCCGCATACATATCCTTTCAAGCTGGTCGATAAAATCATCCACCTGGAAGAAAATATTGTGGTGGGAGTAAAAAATGTCACGATCAATGAGCCTTTTTTCCAGGGACATTTTCCGGGAAATCCTGTAATGCCTGGAGTACTCCAGGTAGAAGCCATGGCACAAACAGGAGGTATCCTGGTGCTGAATACTGTACCGGATCCTGAAAATTACTGGACCTATTTCCTTGCGATCGAAGACTGTAAATTCCGAAAGACCGTTGTTCCGGGAGATACCCTGATATTCAAATGTGAATTACTGGCTCCGATCAAAAGAGGAATTGCGAAGCTAAACGGGCAGGCTTTTGTAGGGGGCCAGCTGGTATGCGAAGCAACTGTCACCGCCAGCATGGTAAGAAAGCAATAACATTCTTTATTAAGAGGTACTCACAATGAACCAACCCTTAGCGTATATACATCCGGAAGCAAAGTTAGCCCCTAACGTAGTGGTAGAACCGTTTACTACGATCCATAAAAACGTAGAGATCGGTGAAGGCACATGGGTAGGTCCCAACGTCACAATCATGGAAGGGGCAAGAATCGGAAGAAACTGTAAAATATTTCCGGGTGCTGTTATTTCTTCCATTCCCCAGGATCTGAAATTTAACGGAGAAGAAACCACCGCGGTAATCGGCGACAATACCGTGATCCGGGAGTGCGTAACTATAAGCCGGGGTACCAAAGACAAATTCACTACCATCATCGGGAAAAACTGCCTTCTGATGGCCTATGTACACGTGGCGCACGACTGTATTGTAGGCAATAACGTAATTCTTGGAAATGCGACACAACTGGCCGGGCACATCACGGTAGACGACTGGGCCATTATCAGCGGTACCAGTGCCGTACACCAGTTTGTAAAGATCGGTGCGCATACCATTATTTCCGGAGGATCGCTGGTCAGAAAAGATGTACCTCCTTATACCAAAGCTGCCCGTGAACCACTTTCTTACTGCGGGATCAACTCGATCGGGCTGCGAAGAAGATCTTTTACTAACGAGCAGATCAACGAAATCCAGAATATCTACCGGACTATCTATCTCAAAGGACTGAATACTTCCAAAGCCATTCAGATACTGGAAGTAGACTTCCCTCCTTCCCGGGAAAAAGATGAAATCATTCACTTTATACAAAACTCAGACCGGGGGATCATGAAAGGGTTTACTCAGTAACCTCTGCCGGAATCCGGTGAGATCCTTGCGGCCCATGAAGATTATAGCCGAAAATATTGGAAAGAGATTTAGCAAAGAATGGATCTTCCGGAACCTTACTTTTACGGTAGCCCCTCGTCAAAGCCTTGCCATCACCGGGTCTAACGGATCAGGGAAATCTACGCTTCTTCAATTACTGGCAGGATCCATGCCCTCTTCTGAAGGTACAATCCATTACCAACAGAATGAAACGAACGTTCCTGGAGATGATTTCTACAAATACATCGCCTATGCGGCTCCTTATCTTGAACTGGTGGAGGAAATGACGCTACGAGAACTGGTGCAGTTTCATCAGAAATTCAAACCCTTCACTGAAGGTCTTTCTACCGACCGGTTTATCGACAGGATCTTCCTGGAATCTTCTGCGGATAAACCTATCCGTTTTCTTTCTTCGGGGATGAAACAGCGTGTAAAATTAGGACTGGCACTCTTTTCCGATACGCCCGTATTGTTTCTCGACGAGCCTACGACCAACCTGGACGACAGAGGAATCGAATGGTACCTGGAAGAGATCCAGCAACAGCTTCCCAAAAGAACGATACTCATTGGTTCCAACCAACGACATGAATACAGCTTCTGCGATCAGGAAATAAACATCCGTAAATAATCTTTCTTAGTTTAAGGGACTTTCTCTATTTCTTGTTCAATAAATCCGATGATCTCTTTTTCCTGTGCAGGATGAAACCAGTGAAACTCCTCATCTTTGGAAAACCATGTCAACTGACGCTTGGCATACCGGCGGCTATTCCGTTTTAGCAACCGGACCATTTCTTCGTAATCGTATTGCCCCTCCATATACCCAAATACCTCTGAATAGCCCACCGTCTGGAGTGAATTGTGGTCACGGTATGCCTGAAGTGCTCTTACTTCTTCGAGGAGTCCTTCTTTCAGCATCTGATCCATCCTCAGATCAATACGCTGATAGAGTTCTTCTCTTTCCCGGTTCAACCCTATTTTGACCACGCGAAAAGGACGTTCTTTTTTCACTGAAGTACGGAAAGAAGAATAAGGCATCCCGGTTCCCCTGCACACCTCCAGCGCCCGGATCACTCTTACCGGATTGTCGCGGTCTACTACTTCATAATACACAGGATCTCTTTGACTAAGTTCCGTAAGCAAAGAGTCCAATCCAGCCTGTTGCCATTCATGATTCAATCGCTCCCTGACCTCCGGATCCACCGGAGGAATATCGTCCAACCCTTCACACAGGGCTTTGATAAACAATCCTGAGCCTCCTGTAACGACTACCACTTCCTTTTCCTTAAATAACTCCTCCAGAATTGTTAAGGCTTCTGCTTCGTACTTCCCTGCAGTATATTCTTCTGTAATGCTCAGATTATTTATAAAATGGTGCTTTACCTGGCTCAGTTCCGCAGCGGTAGGCTTGGCGGTTCCGATATTCATTTCCCTGTAAAACTGCCTTGAATCCGCCGAAAGAATTTCTGTCCGGAAATGCTTTGCCAGTGTGATGGAAAGGGCCGTTTTCCCTACAGCAGTAGGGCCGGCAAGTACTATCAGATGAGGTTGTGTTCGGATCATTTAAAATCAAACCGGGGTAAACGGTCTTCAGAGGTCAACACCTTACTTTTCACAATATAGATCTTCTACGTTATTTATAAAAGTGATTGGAATGTCCTGTCTTAATTTTCAGAGTATTTCAAGATACAAGATCCCGGGAAAGGAATATGAATGCAACGCCGCAATTTCTATATTTCCATGTCCTTCCAGCATCCGGTATCTTGAATCTGGTATCCAGGAATTGTAATAAAATTAATCCGGGACATTCTAAAGTTTTATTATATTATATAACTTTATGCTTTACAATGCATCCGACCACCCTACATATCAATCAGTCTTCTTCAAGAATAGTACTACTACTACTGATTTTCTTTTGGTACACAGGGATTTTTCTTTTTTCGTTCACGCATACCGAGCTTCCTTCCTATGAAAAAATACCGCTCATGGACGGGAACCAGTATTTAAAAATGTGGCATTATTTCAACGATCCTTCCCTGAGCGACTACAAAATAGATTTCCCTTTCAACGGCAGGATCGCCTATGTATGGCTGGCCAGCCTGTTTCCGGACAGCTTCACTCCTTTTCAATCCTTCATCGTGCTGAATTATCTTTTCGGCCTGGGAATTATATATATACTTGCGCACACCTGGCATGTATTGTCCCTTCCGCTCTATCCTTCGTTCTTCCTGCTCGGGTACCTTAGTCTCGACTGGTCAGGACTCATCCGGCAGTACATGATTGATCCGATAGGGGTGGATATCCCTTACTTACTTTTCCTGGCCATTCTGATGCATTTGATCGTTTTGCAAAAATATGACTGGCGGTTTGTTTTGGTCGCACTTATCGGGACAGCAGTCAAAGAAGCCATCATTCCTTTTCTCCTGGTACTTTTACTTTTCAAACTGGTAGAACGGAAAATCATTTTCCTGGAAAATAAGAAACCGGGTTATAACCTCTCCCGCATCGACAAAACCGTACGAATGATAGCGATTGCTCTGATCGGTTGTTTTATGTTAAAATTTCTGATCAGTATTTTGTTTCCCTCCATCCAGACAGGGATCCACAAGAACTCTGTTGTCATGGTCGTATACTATTTCTATCTTATCCTCAAAGATCCTGTCCATATTCCTAACTGGCTTTCGGGAATTGCGATTTTCTACGGACCTTTGCTATACCCGTTTTTCAAAACAGTATTTCATAAAAAAAACTTTGTTCCGGGAACCCTTTCAGGAAAACTCTGGGTACTAAGCTTCGCAGGACTTCTTCTGGCCATACTGGGGGCCGGGGATCATACCCGCATCGCCTTTCTGGCATTTCCTTTTTTCTTTACCTGCATTTTACTATACTGGAAAGAAAATCCCCCTACTAGTAACTGGATCATTTACCTGGGTGCCTTGCTCTATCTCACCAAATGCTGGCGCTTCCTACCTACTCCTACCGACAATTGGGAAACATTTGGACTATGGTACCCGGAATACAGCAGTTTCCGGTTTTTCGTGACAGAACTTATCATCGTGCTTTTATCGATCCTGCTTTTATACATTTCCGACAGAAAGTCCCGGAACAGATCATTCATCTCAAACCTCCGCTAAACGTGCCTTCACTGATAAAAGGATCCATCGCCACTAAAATCATTGTAGCAGCCCTCAACTTTCTGGTGCTCATTATCTCTGCACGGTACCTGGGAGCAGCAGGACGCGGCGAGATCACGTTATTTATCACCTTGCTGGCCTCCGTACAATTGTTTACCGATATCCTCAACGGCCCGACCATTGTCTACCTCAGTACCCGGCTGCCGCTCCGCAACAAACTGCTCATTGCACTCCTGTGGGCACTGCTGATCGCCGGGCTCGCTTACCTTATTTTAAAACTGGCCGGTTTCAAAGATGGATTTCTATTAGCGGTTGCTTCCTTCCAGTTTTCCATGAGCAGTACTGTATTGATGATCCTGCAAGGGAATAATAAAATAAAGCAATACAATGTTATTCTACTGCTGCAGGCCATACTGCTTTTCTGTTTTTTCTTTTTATTTTTTGCTGTATACGGCAGAGATTATCATATCTTTCTTTATGCCTACCTGACCTCCTGGCACCTCTCTTTCCTTGTCGGGCTATTCCTCCTCCGGAAACTCCCTGCTTCAGGAAAACCTTTGGTTCAAACTTACGCAGAAACCTTTCGTACCATGTGGAACAAAGGGATCGAATCACAAAGCGGTAACATTGTTTCTTTTCTCAACTACCGGCTGATCTTTTATATCATTGCTTTTCAGAATACGGATACATCTGTACTGGGATTTGTATCCA
>CAYTGJ010000164.1:0-273 GCA_964437245.1 uncultured Chitinophagaceae bacterium | reverse complement strand
CCACAGGTTTTATTGTGGTAGAATCTATTCTGATGATCAGCAACGGGTTGAGTACGATCCAATACCCGGCTATTTCGAACAATCCGGAAAGTACTCATACAAAAACGATCACGCTCAAATACCTTACGCTGACCTTATGGCTTTCCCTGCTTGCTCTTCTGCTCATCAATGTAATGCCGGCGAATGTATACAGTACTGTTTTCGGAAAGGATTTTCACGACATCAAGATCATTATTTTATTACTATCGCCGGGGATACTGGCCCTGAACCTTC
>CAYTGJ010000163.1:5551-9901 GCA_964437245.1 uncultured Chitinophagaceae bacterium | reverse complement strand
CAGGCTTCCGGATCACAGCCAGCCCAGCTAATCAGGGCCAGTACTGCTGCGTATCCCAGCCCTGCCAGCCATATTTTATACTTTTTCAGAAAGATCCAATAGGGAATTATAAAAACGAGAAAGGGCAATCTTAACCATACCAGTAATGCCAGAAACGCCAGTGAAAGAATGATCCTTTCCTTTTTATAAAAAAAATAAGCGGCGCACAACAAAAATAAATAGAGTACATAGACCTGACCTCTTTCCACATGCAACAACCATCCGGCAGATGTCAGGAAGAACAACAAAGATCCTCCCCATAATAACCATCGTTCTTCTGGCCGTGCCATCCGGGTCATCAAGAAGATACTTCCAAGCATAAAAACATAAGACATGATCAGCCAGCTCCATTTTGCAGAAGAAAAGCTCAGCGAAGAAAACGGTTTCATGAGCATTAAAAAAGACGGAGGTACTGTAATGCTGTTCGCCTTTGCCCGCATCGTTTCATAAGGGTTGTAAAATTCCTGCGGGTCACCTTCTTCCCAGTAATAATCATAGGGAACAATTCCTGCAGTCAGCAAACGGGCTCCGATGAGCTTATTACAAAGGTCCACAGCATCCCTGCTCCGTAGATATTTAACAGCTTCTGCCCCGACAACCAGAGCAAATACTGCCGCAATCCCCACGATGATTCTTTTCTGTGCTTTTGTAATCATAGGATGATTACATCTTAGGCTTTGGATTGGCTTTGTACATGATCAACGTAATCACTCCTACGAGAAAAACGATTCCAAAAGCAAAAACGAACAAACCGGTAGGGGCATACGCCATAAAAATAATTCCAAGTGCAGTGGCGAGCCCTCCAAAAATGGTCATCCAGAGTCCTCTGGACAATCTTGGATCTACTTCCTTTTTTACTTGCCTCTGCCTTACTTCCTTTCTTTCTTCTGGAGCAATGGTACTGGTATGCTCTTTTTTGATCAGTCCGGAAGTTGCCCGGACCTTTTCCTTTTTAAAAGAATTATTTTCCTTTATTACTTCGTTCTTTTTTTCTTCTGCCACATTCTCCGCCGGAAGACTTTCCATACCCACAGCAGAAACAGTCACGATTCCTCCCTGCTCAGCATTCCTGGCTGTAGTATGCCCAGAAGGTATGTTCTGAAAACCGGTCATACTATACTCTCTTTTACAGGAGACCAATAACGAGGTAATGCTCAGCAATACAATACAGAAACGTACTTTCATAGATACGAAATAATGGTTCGACTTACTTTCTCTTTAAGTTACATTTATTTTTTACAAAAGGAAAAACTACTGATTCCATCCGGTACACAGAAAACCACCGTTCAATAAAGTTTCCTTGTTGTAGGTAAATTCTTTTCCCGACTGATTATACATCTTTCCTCCTGCTGCTTCCAGGATCGCCTGACCGGCAGCAGTATCCCACTCCATCGTAGGACCGCTACGGAAATACAGATCTGCTTTTCCTTCTGCTACAAGACAGAATTTCAGAGAACTTCCCTTTGAGATTTTATCTACAATATCATAGTTTTTTAGTACCGCTTCGTCTTCCGGAGAGGCGTGAGAACGGCTTCCCACAGCGATCAGCTGCTGCTTACGCTGATTAGTACTAATCTCTGTTTTCACACCGCCTTCAATTTTATACGCTCCTTTTCCCACGACTCCTACATAGAGAATATCCGGCACAGGTGCATAAATAACGCCGATCACAGGTTTATTATTTTGAACGAAAGCTATATTCACCGTGAATTCTCCATTCCTTTTGATAAATTCCTTTGTACCATCCAACGGATCCACCAACCAGAATTCATCCCAGGCGCTTCTTAAATCATAAGGGATACTTTTCCCTTCTTCCGAAATGATCGGGAAATTATACAGCCCATGCAAAGAGGCTTCGATTATTTTATTGGCTTCCTTGTCCGCCAGGGTCAAAGGGGAATCATCGGCTTTAAAATCTACGATTCCTGAGAAATCTTCAAATGCGTAAATTTCCATAATTTTGCCTCCGGCTTCCCGTGCAATCTCCCCCAACTTGTTAATATCTACCAATTCAATAGAGTTTTTTAATCCTTCCATTTTCAAACATTTAATAGGTCAAAGATATATAAAATATGGAAATCATTATTTTTTATCTGATTTTTAGTAACTTTGCATCCCTATTGTATAAGAATACTAAGTAGGTATTTCCGATTAAGTTAGTAGAGAATAGGTATTTCCGGTAGACACTAAACGAAAAGAATTTTGAGTACCAATATTCATCCTATATTTGATACGATCCTGCACAGGGAGGACAAAGAGCAACTCTTAAAACAAAAATCCCTGGTTGTATGGATGGTAGGATTGTCAGGATCAGGCAAAAGTACACTTGCCCGTGCGCTGGAAAATGAACTGCATCTACAAGGGCATCTTACACAACTATTGGACGGAGATAATCTAAGAACAGGGATCAACAACAATCTTGGCTTCTCAGAAAACGACCGGCTGGAAAACATCCGCCGCGCTGCTGAAGTTTCCAAACTATTTATGAATGCAGGACTGGTAACGATCTGTTCATTTATAAGCCCTACGGAAGAAATACGCAATATTGCCCGCACAATCATCGGCGAGGAAAATTTCTTTGAAGTGTATATCAACGCTCCGTTCGAAATCTGCGAACAACGTGATGTAAAAGGCCTGTACAAAAAAGCCCGGAAAGGCGAGATCAAAAATTTCACAGGACTGGATGCTCCGTTTGAAGCACCGCAAAAACCTGCGGTAGAAGTCCGCACGGATCAGCAAAGTCTGGAAGAATGTAAGAACGAAATTCTACAGGCAATTTATAAGAGAATAAAAATTTAATAATGAATACCGGTTTCGGAATATACCTGATCCCGGTGCATAATTTATTACTGTAACATAATGATTTTACAAACCATGAGTCATCGACTGACACACCTGAAACAACTGGAGGCGGAAGCTATATTCGTCATGAGAGAAGTGGCCGCTCAATTCGAGAAACCTGCGTTGCTTTTCTCCGGAGGGAAAGATTCTATTTGTCTCGTGAGACTTGCACAGAAAGCTTTTGGTCCTGCCAAAATTCCTTTCCCATTGGTACACATCGATACCGGTCACAATTTTCAGGAAGCACTTGATTTTCGTGATATGCTCGCCGAATCAGTAGGCGCCAAACTAGTAGTTCGGTATGTACAGGATTCTATCAACCGTGGTACGGCAGTAGAAGAGAAAGGACCTAATCCAAGTCGTAACTCATTACAAACGATCACCCTGCTGGAAACTATCGAAGAATTTAAATTCGATGCCTGTTTCGGAGGAGCCAGAAGAGACGAGGAGAAAGCCAGAGCTAAAGAAAGATTCTTTTCTCACCGCGATGAATTCGGACAATGGGATCCTAAAAACCAGCGTCCTGAGCTATGGAACATCTTCAATGGTAAAAAACATGTAGGTGAACATTTCCGTGTATTCCCGATTTCTAACTGGACTGAGATGGATGTATGGCAATACATTGCGATGGAAAACATTCCGATCCCGGATCTGTATTTCACTCATAAAAGAGTAGTAGTAGACAGAAAAGGTACGTTGCTGGCAAAATCCGACTTCATTACCCTTCTTCCCGGCGAAACATACGAAGAGAAAATCGTACGTTTCCGTACCGTAGGAGACATGACTTGTACAGGAGCCGTAGAATCCACCGCCGATAACCTGGACGATATTATCAAGGAAGTAGCAGCAGCACGTCAGACCGAAAGAGGTACCCGGGCCGATGACAAACGCTCGGAAGCTGCCATGGAAGACAGAAAAAAACAAGGATATTTCTAATAAAATTATACAGCATGGGTAATGTTCTGAAACAACAACATCACTCATCATCCATAACACAATACTTATACAAGCAATGACTGAAACAATAGATACCGAAAACTACCTGAATATGGACCTGCTTCGCTTTACCACAGCAGGAAGCGTGGACGATGGGAAAAGTACCCTGATCGGCAGACTCCTATTCGATTCAAAATCTATTTTTGAAGATCAACTGGAAGCCATAGAAGAAGCCAGCAACCGTAAAGGGAAAGGCTATGTGGACCTTTCTCTTCTTACGGACGGCCTTCGTTCAGAAAGGGAGCAGGGTATCACGATTGATGTGGCGTACCGTTATTTTGCCACTCCAAAAAGAAAGTTCATTATTGCCGATACTCCCGGTCATATTCAATATACCCGGAATATGGTCACCGGTGCTTCTACCGCCAACCTAGCCATTATCCTGATCGATGCCAGAAAAGGAGTGATCGAACAGACACGCCGCCATTCTATCATTGCCTCTCTGCTTCAGATCAAACACATTGTGGTTTGTGT
>CAYTGJ010000163.1:0-5541 GCA_964437245.1 uncultured Chitinophagaceae bacterium | reverse complement strand
GGTCTTTGGAGAAAGAGGAATAATCCGCTTTCTCCAAAGACCTTTCTGTTCCGGACATCCGGTTCATTCCTATTTCTGCCCTGCTGGGCGATAATGTGGTGGATCCTTCCGAAAACATGAGCTGGTACACAGGCGAAACCTTATTGCGTACCCTGGAAACTGTCAATATTGACGCAGACTATAACTTCAATGAAGGACGCTTCCCTGTACAATACGTGATCCGTCCGCATACAACCGAATATCACGACTACCGCGGCTATGCCGGACGTATAGAAGGTGGTGTTCTGAAACCGGGAGATGAAGTAATAGCCTTGCCTTCCAATATTAAAACCACGATCAAATCCATTGATACACTCAACGGTCCGCTGGAAGAAGCTTTCCCTCCTATGTCAGTAACCCTTCAACTGAACGATAACATTGACATCAGCCGGGGCGACATGATCGTAAAAGCAGATACACTTCCTTCTGTTTCGCAGGAGATCGAACTGATGGTGTGCTGGCTCAACGAGAAAAAACTACAGCCGGGAGGAAAATACCTGATCAAACATACGTCAAGAGATACCAAATGTATCGTTAAGGACATTCAGTACAAACTGAATATTAGTACTCTTGATAAAATAACGGACAACAAGGAAGTAGGATTGAATGAAATAGCGCGGATAATGATCAAAACCGCAACTCCTCTTTTCTTTGACAGTTATCACAAAAACCGTTCTACGGGTTCCCTCATCCTGATCGATGAGTTTACCAACGAAACGGTAGGTGCCGGAATGATCGTATAGAGCTATCCCTCAGATCCTTTGCGAATATAAATTTTAATGCGTATTATTATTTAACCAAATAATAATACGCATTTTTTATGGACCCAAAAGCAGAAGGTAAACTAAACAGAATGATCATACGGATTTCTTCCATCACCTTGCTGCTGGTGGGAATAGCTGTATTGGTCGTAGAATATATTTTCTGGATAGAGCACTGGGTGAGTAACACCACCGCCATCATTGTTTTTGTAAGTTCTCTTGTACTCTATTCTATCGTCACCTTTATCATTTTAAAAAACAGACGAAAGCTTTTCAACTTCGGAGACGATGAATAAGCTATTTCTCAGAGTAAAAAATTTGAGGAAACATTACAGTATATTCTGTTCCCTCAAATTAACTGAAAAGATCCACGGATAAAGAGCGCTCAGAAATTTATCTCTTATCCGGTATCTGGCATCTTACTGTTGAGATGGGTGCTAATTTTTATACAACAGTGCTACAGCAAATGCATTCACCCCTTCTTCTCTTCCCACATAGCCCAGTTTCTCGTTGGTAGTTGCCTTGATGGAAATATCTTCCGTTTCAATGGTCATTACTTCCGCCAGAGTCTGCTGCATTTTTTCAATATGAGGATTTACTTTAGGTTTTTCCAATGCCAGGGAAGCATCCACGTTGCTGATCTCCCAGCCCTTTTCTCTTACCATCCGGCATACTTCTTTTAATAAGACTTTACTGTCTACTCCTTCCCAGCGGGCATCTGTATTGGCAAAATGATATCCGATATCACGCATATTGGCAGCTCCTAAAATAGCATCACAAATCGCATGGATCAGAACATCGGCATCAGAGTGCCCCAACGCTCCTTTTACAGCCTCCAATTTAATTCCTCCCAGCCATAATTCACGTCCTTCGACTAACTGATGTACATCGTATCCAAAACCTACTTTTATCTTTTTCATGATTCATTTTCTTTAAATTACCCAATAAGAGCATTCGTGCTTTTACATTCCCACCAACCGGTAGGAGAAAGGAATAACAATTTTACTTATAAATTCGTTGTGAAACAATAAAGGCATCGGCAGGATCAGCCATATAAAAACCCATATCCTCGCATATATTTTATGCTCTACGATCTTCCTTACCCAGTGAACCCCTTCTTCCGCCTGCATCAACAGTCCATGAAGTGCGAAATAGAGTAAAGGAAAACCATATCCTGACATGACAGGCACACTGATCGCCAGTTCATGCAGAAGTCCTGAAAAAAGGAAGGCCATAAAAAGAGCTACCTTATTCCCGGTTTGGGCTTTCAAAGGCTTGTAAACGATCTGTGCCGTCATTTCAGAGAACGCTATGTTCCATCGTTTCCCCCAGAATTCCCGGAGGCTCATCGACAATCCCGGAGACCGGAAAAGTTCACGGCAATCTACTCCCCAACACCTCCAAAAAGCGGCACTTATATTCAAAATCCCAAAATGCAACAGGAAGCTTATCCCAGCGAGTGCGAGTAACGAAGAAAATACCTCCCATTTTCCCGCCTGGTCTATTCTTACGGAAATATAAAGCAAGCCAATCCCCAGCAGCATTCTGGTGAATCCTTTAAAAAATAACCGGCCACGATCGTTCAGCGGCAGCGTTCCTAATTTTTCAAAAAGCTGCGGGCGCATTCCAAACCATCCTGCAGCAAAAGCCATCCACGACAGGTACAGCAACCGGGGTTTCCCTTTGTAGACCTCGGTCAGTACGAGTCCCTTCATTGCAAACAGTGTGACCGTGACAATAGAAAGCATTCTGAAAAACGGAGAAGTCTCCATCGTAAGATAATGAGTCAAGCATACGGCAACGATTGTGCCTGTCCAGCCAATGGTACGGGCCAGTACCACCGGCCTGACAAAAGCCGTGAAATAGCCGGCATGAAGGACTGCCAGGCCTATCATCAGAACGTATAGAACAATTTCGTCCATCAGGCTTTTATATTATACAGAAATGCCCCGGTATAAACCAACGTCAGAAAAACAAACAGAAGGACCAACACCACTTCTCCCGCCTTATAAACAAAACCTTTGGGAGCAGCAGAGGTATCAAAATAGAAAAACTGGATCAGGATCCTTGTCAGCCAGTATACAGCAATAAACAATGTAACCGCTCTGGCAAGAAAAGATCCGTTCAGCAACTCTTCCGTTCCTGCAATGGAAATAATCCCGAACGACAAATTGATCACCAGGATATAACCGGCATAGGTCCAGAAGATCTGCCGGATAAGACGATTGACTACAGACAATTCTTTTTTCCAGTTCAATAATTCAGGAATAGCCATACTTCCCAAGACCAGTGCTACCTGTGCCATCCCTGCCCAGAACAGAAAAAGATGAAGCCATGTCCCATTCATTATTGATCAGCCCGGTAATAAAGGATCGAGCAGTTACTTTCTTTCAGATATTGATTGGCTACCCGGTGAATGTCTGCCGTAGTGACCGCCTGTATTTTATCAGATTCTTTGTTCACCAGTTCAGGATCTCCGAGATTGGCTGCGAAAGCGATCGCCATACATCTTTCCAAAAGCTCTACTTCGCCAAACTGCAAGGTAGATTCTGCCTGGTTCTTCACTTTCGTAAGTTCTTCTTCCGGTACTGCTGCCTGTTTTAATTCTTCAATGATCGCCAGTACTTCCTTCTCTGCTTCTTCCGGTTTTATACCAGTATTCAGTTTCCCCTCCACAATGATCAATCCGGGATCAATAGAACCTGAAAGATGGGCTCCGATCGTAGTAAATATTTTTCGTTCATTCACCAGCCTGTGGTACAGCCGGGAAGATTTTCCTCTTCCAAGAATATCACTCAGCAGATCACAGGCCGCATAATCTCCGGAAAGCTTGCCGGGCATATGATACGCAATGTATAAGGCGTCCAGCGGTACTTTCGCATTTACTTCCAGCCGGCGTAAGGATTTTTGTTCCGGTTCGGCAGGAAGGTTCCGCTGATAGGGAGCTCCTGCGGGAATCGGACCAAACCATTTTTCGGCCAGCTTTTTTACTTCTTCGGTTTCTACATTTCCTCCTATCACCAGGATGGCAGTATTCGGCAAATAGTATTTGTAGAAAAAAGATTTGACATCTTCCATCGTGGCTTCTTCGATGTGAGAAATTTCCTTCCCGATCGTAGGCCAGCGATAAGAATGTTTTTCATACACCAGCGGACGAAGTTTCAGCCACACATCGCCGTAAGGCTGATTCAGGTAGCGCTGCTTAAATTCCTCGATCACCACATTGCGCTGTACTTCCAGCACCTTAGGATCAAACGAAAGAGACAACATCCTGTCGGATTCCAGCCAGAAAGCAGTTTCAAGATTTACCGCCGGCAAAGTGATATAATAATTGGTAAGATCAGGAGAAGTAAAGGCATTATTCTCCCCTCCCACTATCTGCAATGGTTCATCAAAAGAGGTGATATTTTTAGACCCTCCGAACATCAGATGTTCGAAAAGGTGTGCAAACCCTGTTTTATATTCGTCTTCATCCCTCGAACCAACATTGTATAACAAATTGAGGACAGCGGTAGGAGTTGTTTTATCCTGATGCACGTACACTTTAAGCCCGTTTTCAAGAATAAAAAAATCGTATTTGATCATATTTATGTGTTATTCCTTTAATTGTTAAAATTACTTAATTTTAACAATTACACCACTATAACCACCATATAAGATTTTTTGAAACAATTTGCTCTCTATATCAAAGAATTTGTACAGGAAGATTACGATCTCAAAACGTATGCTGCTTCCATTACGCTGCTTGGAGGAATGATAGTGCTCAATGATCACTTCCGGCTGGAAACACAGCTGATAAACGGACGCAATAACAATCTTGAAGAATTTTTGTTATACCTGTTTTTATACAGCTTTTCTTATTATAGCATACTTGGTGTTTACTTCTTTACAAAAAAAATAAATTTCTTTCTTCGAAAAGAGATCATGGTCAAATCGTTTCTTGCCCTGTTGCTGATTTCCTTTGACCGGGGCTTTAACCTTTCTTCCGCACAGTTCTATTCCTTGTTTCACATTTCTTTTTCCGAAGCCAGCTATTTAGCCAGGCTACTCAGCATCGTCATCCCTCCTATTCTATGCAGCTGTATCCTATGGCAGCTCCGTAACCGATACGACCAACAGGCAGCGTCCTTCTACGGGCTGACGCTCCGGGGCATAACCATTCGCCCTTATTTTCTACTCCTGGCCGGGATGATCCCCCTGCTGGCCATCGCCTCTTTTCACCCTGACTTCACTGCACAATACCCCTTTTTCAAATACTGGCACACAGAACCTGCTTTTGGATTATCTCCCAAACAATTGTTCTCTCTCTACGAATTCTTTTACCTTGTCAATTTTATCAATATAGAATTATTGTTCCGGGGCCTGCTGGTGATCGGGATGATGCGCCTGATGAATACAGAGGCAGTTTTACCCATGGTGGTATGCTATGCGTTCATTCATTTCGGGAAACCGGTCCCGGAAACCATCAGTTCGGTCGCCGGCGGATACATTCTCGGAATACTAAGCTACAAAAGCCAGCACATTACAGGAGGGATTCTCCTCCATATCGCCATTGCTTTCCTGATGGATCTGTTTGCCCTCTGGCAGATATTCTCTCATGCCTGACCGACGAATCAATCCATCCAAACAGGAAGCGGAATTTCCTAGAAATATTATTCTAAAACCTTATCTTTAGGGCTTTCATTATATTATGCAATTCGATCGCAAAACATATTCCAACGAAACGCTTCTTCATCTTTAC
>CAYTGJ010000162.1:0-10009 GCA_964437245.1 uncultured Chitinophagaceae bacterium | reverse complement strand
GGAGATGCAGAAGCTACTGCCCGGTTGTTTTCACTCTTGTTGGACCTTGATAAAGATCAGGCGTTCATCAACTATTCGTTGAAAAAAAACTCGAAAGAGACTACCCTACCCCCCAATATTGAAAAAGCCCGTTACGAGGCCTTGCCGCAAAAAACCGGAGTCTATTATTTTCATGATGCTTCCGGAAAAGTGATCTACGTGGGCAAAGCAGTCAATATAAAAGAACGCGTGTGCGCACACTTTGGTAGTCATACCCATACCAAAAGTCGTTCGCTTTTTCTCAATACGATTTTTGATGTTACCTATGAAGAAACCGGAAGCGAGCTGATAGCCCTCCTGCTGGAAAACGAAGCGATCAAAAAATACTATCCCAGGTATAACCGGACCAACAAAACATTTGTGCTGAACGTAGGGTATTACACCTATGAGGATCAGAACGGATATTTTCGTTTGGCCATCAATCGTACGGGCAAACGAGATAAACCTGTACTGACTTTTAAAAACCAGACCGAGGCGATCACCCATGCCCTGACCAAAATAAGAAAATTTGGTCTTTGTCTCCGGTTGTGCAATGTCATTCCTTCTGTCCAGCACTGCTCTTACGATCCGGCTCATGAGTCGGGACATTATTGTGCCGTATGCCAGGAGCAGTTGTCTCCTGAAGAGTATAACCAAAAGTTTACAGAGGCTTTTTTGACCCCTGACCAGGAGCGTTCTTTTGTGGTACAGACCGCCGGACGTACTGCTGGTGAAAAAGGATTTGTATGGGTAGAAAAAGGACGTTTTTTAGGATTCGGATATATTTCAGGAGAAGAGCCTATTCATCACCTGGACGATATGAAGCATTATCTCCGTTCCTGCTACGATACCCAGGATTCTCAAGCCATCATAGAAGCCAATCTGAAAAAGGCCAGACTGCTGGAGAGCAGCCCGGTGCCTGTTTATTATTGCCGCTAGCCACCGGCTATACTATACCAAGGGCGTTTTTTTGCTTAGCATCAACATATGTTTACATTGAATACCATTTTCGTAAATAGGAGAAGGATAGTGCTCAAGAAAGAAATCTTTCCTGATCTCAATGATCTCAAATCCCAGTTTCTGATAGAGGTATAACTGGTTAAGACTGGAATTGCCTGTTCCGATCAGGACGGTCTTATATCCTTTGAGGGCAGCAGTTTGGGTGGCATTATTCAGCAGGATCGTCCCCACTCCTTTTCCCTGATGAGAATCTCCTACTGCAATGTTCTTGATTTCTACAGTGCTGTCTCCAAGCGGATGCAAAACATAGACCCCAATGATCTGAGTTTCAAAAACGGCGACATGAATTTCGGACTCAGGAAGGTATTGGTCAATCAGTTCTTTGGAAGGGTCTGCCAATAAAAGCAGGTCATAGGGGATTTCCGCAGCTTTGGGAAGCGGGTAGATTAAAATATTGTGTAATTGTCTGGATATCATAAAAATAGTTTAAAAATCGGTTTTAAAGTTGTTTAGCCTCTTTGTACGGTATTAAGTGTAAAAAGTTCCTTTAGGGGCTGCTGAAAAGCTTTCCCGGGTTTGATTTTGCAGGATCGTCCCCCGGTTTTCAGCGCGTTTTTTGAGGGGAATATGTATTGCTTTTTAAACCATCATTTTTTATTCCAGAAGACCTTTTATGGTTCAAAAACGGCTATTTTATTCTTTTTATACGGTTTTTTAGACGTAGAAACGAGGAATCCCTTTCCCCTTCCTACTACTTCTTTTTATCTGATTTATTCATGAAATATTTCTAAACCTCTTATGAAATTGCTAGGCTTGGGTACTTACTAACTTATTTTTAGGATGAAAACAATGGAAAAAAGCAGAAGACTGCGCCAGTGCGTTTTGCTACTCTTCCTGGTGTCCAACTTTCCGGTGCTGCAGGCTCAGGAGGTACCGATCGGAGCCGGAAGTTATAATCTTAGCGTGTGTACCGGGTGTGCTCCAGGACCCGCTCAGTCCACCGGGCCGTGGACATGGAGGCCTGCCAATGCAACGGAAAAACTGGTACCGGGATTTTCACAGCATGTGACCACCAATGAATGGTGGACTTCTTTTTTGTGGGATCTTTGGGACAACAATAAATTGTCCAGCAATACCTGGGCCATGCCTGCGGTTGTACATGCCAATACATATGGGTTAAGAGTGTTTAAAAACAGGTTGTGGACCATTCAGAATGTTGTTTCCAATACCACCCGCCAGGAATACGGTTTTGAAGTATGGCCCCGTCAGGCCATCAACATCGGTGTGAGCGGAATGAAAACCGATACAGCGAAAGTGGTTTCTTATGGCGACTGGAATGTAAGAACAAGATGGGACGACCTGTCGGGAAGGCAACTGGAAACCACCATTACGGCAGGCTCTCCTTACGTGTATGTAGAAAAAACAGGCGGTGAGATAGAAGTATGGCTGGATAATATTCCAATGATCGACAATACCATCGGCACCAATATTATCGGCATCACGGTAGAGGGATCACATTTTGGGATCTATGCCCCGGCAGGTGCTGCCTGGACTACTCATGTGACGGGCAATTGGGAAGGAAGCGGTGATTTTTGTTTCCGGTCTGCACTCAACGGCAGGAATTATATGTCGGTATCAGTGCTTCCTGACAATAGTATGGCTACTCTTACAAGCTTTGCCCGGCATGCTTTTGTTTTCATCGAAGGAACTACTGTTTCCTGGGATTATAATGAGGCAGCTGCTACCATGACTTCTTCGTTCGACTTTCAGACCACGGTAAAAGAAGGATCTGAAACGACCATCATGACTACCTTGTTTCCACACCAGTGGAAAAACTCCTCGGCCCTCACCAATGTGCTCTCGTTTGATTCGCCCCGGGGGACGCTGAAATGCCTGGAGGCAAATTCGTTTCAAACGGTGCTCTCTCATTTTGGAGTATTGCCTCAGTTGCCGCTTACCGGCCATTTTCCAGATCTTTACAGTTACATCAACAGCGAGTATGCCGTGCCGGATTATGTAGAATCAGGAGACAATTACCTCGGGGGAGGCCAGATGGCCAAGCTGGCGGACCTGGTGGAAATAGCCGATTTTGTGGGGCACACAGCCGCCAGGGATAAGTTTCTGGCAGAGCTGAAATCAGAAATGGAAGACTGGCTTACCTCTCCTACCGGTGAGACCGGAGGCCGGTATCTCTATTACAATACTGCCTGGAAAACACTTACTCCCTACGATGCTTACCTGGGAGCAGAGATGCAGAACGATCATCATTTCTCTTATGGGTATATGCTGCGTGCTGCCGGAACGATCGCAAAATTTGATCCCGTGTGGGCACAGGATGCCAATTGGGGAAGCATGGTCAGGCATATTATCCGGCATGTGGCAAGCTGGGACCACACCGATCCAAAGTTCCCTTTTCTCCGCTACCACAGTCCCTATTTTGGTCACTCGTTTGCCGGAGGCCATGCCAACGGGAATAACGGAAACGGCCAGGAATCTTCTTCCGAAGCCATCAACTTTGGAGCGGCGGTATATCTCTGGGGATTGAATACGCACGACAATACGCTTCGGGACCTGGGCTTGTTTCTCTATCTGACCGAAGTGGAGACGGCCAAACAATATTGGTGGAACGTAGACGGAGATAATTTTCCGGCGGGGTTTGCCGGAAATCATATCTGGAACCTTGACGGACACGGAGCCGGTAAATGGACCTGGTTTGGCGACCGGCCGGAATACGGAGTAGGGATCAACCTGCTCCCGATCGATGCACACTCGCTTTATCTGGCACACGATACCGCCTATAACTACCGGATGTATGCCAACTTTATAAGCGATGTACGGGATTACAATGCCGATCCCGGCCTGACCGAGGAAACGGTCTGGGAAGACGTCTTGTTTGCGTATCGTGCCATGTATGAACCGGCTGTGATCATTGACCGCTATGAGTCTTATGGACCCTCTCCTTATTTTATGAGTATGTGGAACAAACTGGAATGGAATCCTGCTTTCAGCACTTTTAATTCTCAGCCTCCTGCTCATTTTTATCACTGGATCCATGCCCTGGATAGTCTTGGCCTGGTCAATCCACGGATCGTGGCCGATTATTCTTCGTACGGAGTCTTTGATAAAGAGCAGTGCCGTCATTATGTTTTGTATAATCCTCCCGGCAGTCCTTCCCGGACGGTAAATTTTTCAGATGGCAGAAGCTTTGTAATGCCGGAAGACACCACCATCACGTTTAAATATTGCGATGAGCCGCTGCCCGTCACCTGGCTTGATTTCCACGCTGTACGATCCGGACAGAAGGTAAAGCTGGTGTGGAAAACGGCGGCGGAGCAGAATAGTCTTCATTTTGTCATACAGCGACAGGAAGCCGACGGAACCTATACGGATATAGGGCTGGTACTGGCAAGTGGTACAGTAACCGGTATTTCTGAGTATGTTTTTTATGATGAGCATCCCTTGCCGGGAACTAACTACTATCGTTTGAAACAAGTAGACAAGGATCTGACTCACCGGTATTCGGTGATACGGTCTGTCTATTTTGAAGACCAGGAATGGCAGGTAAGCCTCTATCCTAATCCGGCCGGAGAGCAAATGACGATTGCCTTCAGCAGAAAGATTACCGTCCGGAAGCTCTCGGTATACGAGCTGACCGGGAAGCAGGTATTGGCATTTGAAGGAGACAACTCTTCTTCAGCAGTCAACTCCTTGCGGCTGGATCTTCATGAATTATCGGCCGGAACGTATTTTCTTACCATCGTAACGGAGGAAGGAGAAACCAAAGTGAAAAAATTTGTAATAACAAAATGAGGAGATGAGTAAAGCAGGCAGCGTCTCTCCGGAGGGTTGCCTGTATTTTTGACCGGTTTTCCCGCAATATTCCGAAGCAGGTTTGTAAATTTATAAAGGAACTCATTTCAAAAACAGATACAGGATTCAAGATGCCTGGTCAGTTTTTTCTATAAAATTTTTATGAGGCATCTTGAATCCTGTATCTGGTATCTTGCCTCTATTTTTGAGATAACTTCTAGCAATCTTACCCATAGAAAAGTATATTGCTGTTCATATCAATGTAGGGAACAATATGGTTTTTGATTTTCGTTT
Organism: uncultured Chitinophagaceae bacterium; assembly: GCA_964437245.1. Lineage (GTDB taxonomy): Bacteria > Bacteroidota > Bacteroidia > Cytophagales > Cytophagaceae > JANYCO01. The sequence continues at coordinate 4,927 of CAYTGJ010000162.1, read as the reverse complement.
GAAGGTTTTTCATACTGTAGCTTCAAAGCTCAGTTATACCAAAGCTGCCAATGAATTGTTTATCAGTCAGCCGGCGGTGACCAAACATATCAACGAATTGGAACATCAGTTAGAAACCCGCCTGTTCAACCGGAAAGGCAGTTCTATTTCGCTTACCCCTTCCGGGGAAATCCTGCTCCGTTATGCCGAGCAGATCTTTAAATTGTACACGCACCTTGAAAGCGAGCTGGCGGATCTCAACGATGTGACCAGTGGCCGTTTACAACTGGGAGCAAGTACTACTCTTGCCCAGTATGTACTTCCCCGTATCCTGGCTAAATTCAAAAAGACCTATCCGGCACTGGAGATCCATTTGATCCATGGGAACAGCGAGTTTATTGAACAGCAAATTATTGCAGAGAAAATAGACATCGCACTGGTAGAGGGTATTTCCCATTATCCTCAGATCAATTATGAATCTTTTGTCAAAGATGAAATCGTACTGGTGGCCAGAACCAACAATAAATTTCTTCAGAAAAATGAGATCAAGGTAACCCAACTGCTTTCCATCCCGCTGGTCATGCGGGAACAAGGGTCCGGTACGCTTGAGGTCATTCATCAAACACTTGTAAAAGCAGGGATCCCTTTAAAAGAGCTGAACATACAGATCCAGCTGGATAGTACGGAAAGTATTAAGGAATATCTGTTGTATGCCGATTGTGTGGCTTTTCTTTCGGTGCATTCCATTACCAAGGAGCTTCAGCAGAACCAATTAAGTATTATTGAAATAGAAGGAGTCTCTCTCTACCGGGACTTTCAGTTTGTTCAGCTACATGGTAATAATCAGAAAATTACACAGCTATTCAAGCGTTTTTGTATTAATAACTATAACTTAAAGTAATAGTGAATAACATTTTTTGATTGGCGCGCTGTCTCTTTTTTGCTCTATTTTGTAGCGAACTTAAATTAGAGCAGTAAGTATGGCTATTATTATCACATCGGATTGTATTGACTGTGGGGCTTGCGAACCGGAATGCCCTAACAACGCCATTTATGAAAGTGGAGCAAGATGGCAATGGTCTAAAGGAACCAGTCTGACGCAGGTAGAACTGGAAGACGGTACATTCATGGACGGTGATGCCTGGAACGAACCACTTTCCGAGGAAGTGTTCTATATCGTTCCCAACAAATGTACGGAGTGCGTAGGTTTTCATGAAGAACCTCAATGTGCGGCGGTTTGTCCGGTAGACTGTTGTATACCGGATCCGGAGAATGTTGAATCCGAGGAAATATTGCTTGCGAAAAAAGCCTGGTTGCATGCGGAGTCTGCATAATCATAGCTTCTCAATTTTCCTTAAAAATAATAAGGGGGCAGAACGATACCGGTAGAAGAAAAAATCATTCTTTCCTGGGTGGCTTGAAAGAATGATCATTGGATTTAGATTGTCTTTATATTTTTCTTCACCGGTATTTTTTTGCTTCCTGAATAGTAAACCAGAAAGGGTTGCTGAATTTCAGCAACCCTTTCTGGTATTTTACATTTTGTGAAATTTATTGGAGGAAGACAGGCTGGGTCTCCTGACCCGTTTCGTGCCGGATCGAGACCAGGTACAATCCTGGTAGGAGTGTCTCCGGTAATTCTATTTTTATAATCTCTTCTATCCCTCCGAATTCACGGAGCAAAACTTCTTTTCCTGATTGAGCTTCCCGGAGACTTACAAGGTTCACTCCTCTCCCTTCGGTACGAATGGAAAACTCTTTTCCTGTAGCAGGATTAGGATAGACCGTCCAGGTTTGTTCCGCTTGCTTTTTTGCACGAGGGACCGCCAGTATTGAGAAATAAGATACTGTACCGTCAAGGTCTGTTTGCGTCAATCTCAGGTACTGGGCATTGGTTTCGGGCAGAAGGTAGCTATATCCCTGGTGCTGGGTAGAATTTCCATGCGAAGGGATTCGGGCTACTTCATAAAATGTTTCGCCGTTTTCAGAAGCTTCCAGGGTAAAATGTAGATTGTTCGTTTCACTGGCAGTAGCCCAGTTCGACTCGATGCCTTGTGAAGTAGTGTTTACAGTCCAGTGGATCAGCTCTACCGGAAGCGGGTGATCAATGCCGGCCGGCAGGAAGATCGGATCGCTTCCTGCGGTTACATCGCCGTCGGAATTGCCATTCCATACTACTGTTCCATTGACCCGGATATTCAGAAACGTATTCAGAATAGCAGATTCTATTACTCTTCCTCCCGGTTCGATGATCACCCCGGAGCCGCTTCCGTTAATGTTCAGGTTGGCATAGTTAAGACCGGAGTTGTCCATATTCAGGGTTCCGTAGACGTAGAGGGTGACATGAGACAGTGTAATCGTGTTGCCCGGGATCCTGATGGTATGACCCGCCTGGATGATCAGGATATTTTTATCGGAGCTGCTACTGCCGCTTGCAGGAGGTCCTGAAGGGGTCCATGAACCCGCCGTATTCCAGTTTCCGTTTCCGGTAGAGGTATAAGTGACCGCCTGGGCAGTAAATACAATCAGTAAGAAGGTAAGAGTTGTAAAGATTTTTTTCATAGGCAATAGTTTTCCCTGAGAGCGATCAGGATATTCCCGGCCCTCTTGTTAAATAAGGTTCACAATTAAAACTGGTAATTTGTACAAATTTCAGATTGGGGTTTATACGTAGCTGGTTGTATCGTGTTCGAAGCATGTAAGGGAAGTTATCTTATTTATATACTATATTTCTGATTTATAGATGTTTTAAGTTTTGAACAACTACCATTTTTCGGGTAATAGAGCGTCTTTGATGTAAGGAAAACCACATAGCCTGTGGATATAATTTTTGAAATGACAGGGGATAGATCTTAGGTATTAATACCAGAGGAGAGAAATTGGCAGGTGAACTGGTTTTATTGTTAGAAAAAGCGGATGGAAATTGCAGCATATCGAACGAGCTTCATGATATTTCATCCGGTTTCTCTTATCTTTAGAGTTATGGAATCCAATTATCAGGCGGCACACCTAGTAGCGCCCATGCTCCTGCAGCATTTTGCACAACATCGTAAGGACGCGCAAGAGCGTGGTGAGCCGGGGCTCGCACCAATACCAGAAGCGCGTTTTATTGAAGCAATACTGAATACTGCTTTCTGGGCCAGTCTCCGTCGTGAAGAAGGCCACATAACACGCATATCGATCGCTTTCCTCTCTCCAGCCGATTCCCCTATGCCTATGATGTTAGGGCATCGTATGGCACTCTCCCCGGAAATCCTGACCAAGTTTTCTCCCGGCATCGAAAGGGCCGGGATCTATCTGGGAGTCTGGTACGAAGGGGAGCAGTTATTTATATGGGGAACGACCCTGGCGCTTCCGGATGGCTGTTTTGTAGTAGATGTTTCGGAACCCGGGTTGCTTGTGGTCAAACAAAAAAGGGCCAATACTTTTGGCAAGCTTACCAATGTAGCAGTTTTGAATGGAGATCAGATCAAAGTAATAGAAGAAATCAATACAGATTTGAAAAGCTGTCCGTCCCTGTTGAGACAATTGATGGGGCTTTCGGGGCCGGATTTTGTGCAAGGGGTGGTGAATCCGATGGTTCAGCTTGCAGTATCCATGCGTGCGCATCATCATGGAGGTACTATGCTGGTTGTCCCGTCCGGATCTGATGCCTGGCGGGACTCTATTATCCATCCATTGAAGTACCCGGTAGATCCTCCCTACCAGGGATTGGCAGGCCTGATGAGCGTGGATACGGAAGAGCGCTATGATTCCCGCTGGCAATCTTCTTTCAGGACTCACAGCGATGGATGGGGCTACCATCATTTCGGACCGGTATGAGCTATTGGCATTCGGGGCCAAAATTGCAAAGGCGGAGAGAAACCAACGGATAGAAAAAATCTATTTTCATGAACCCATAGCCGAGAGTGCTGCTGTGATCGTGGATCCTGCACAAAGCGGAGGTACCAGGCATCTGTCAGCAGCACAGTTTGTGTACGATCAAAGGGAGGCACTGGCCCTGGTGGCTTCCCAGGACGGTCATTTTACTGCTTTTACCTGGTTGGCTGGCAAGGAGATCGTCCAGGCCTATCGTATTGATAGCTTGTTGATCTGATCCATTTTCTGTCTGGTATCCTGACCAGACAGAAAGTATACCCATTCACGGTTGGCATAGGAAATCCAGGAAAGTATCTGGTGGAACGGGAGAAAAACCGGAAGCTCCAATGGTAAAATGAAAGAAAGAGGGGTTTATTTTTGTAAAAATCTTGTCTCCAAAAGAATTCAGATGTTTTTCATAATTTTAAATTAATACTTTAGGTATGTTAGTATAATATACTGATTATTAATGAGTATATTTTAAATGTAAAAATTAAGATCAAACTTAAATCTTACATTTTACGTATGCCTCTATAGTTGAAAAAATACAATTTTTGTTTTGAAATAACAGAAAAATATAGTTTGTTTACAATTATTAGTTATTTTTACAAAAGTGGAATAGATATGAGGGAAGATAGTATTAATTTGATCATAGAAAATAATAATAAGGTGATTTATTTAGAAAATAAGTTAAAATTTGTACTTAAAACTGTTGAGTTTGTTTCTGAAGGAAAATACAATGAAGCAAAATTTTCTTTAAATAATTACAAAAAAAGTGCTGCTTATCTTCTGATGGGAAACCTGGTTGAGAAATGCGAAGCGTTGAGCGCTCCTAAAGTACATCCGGAAGACCAAAGTTATGTTTTTCTTAAGATCATTTTGGAAAGCATGCCTTTCCCGGTTTTTATAAAAGATGAGCATTCGAAGTATCTTCTGGTCAATTCGCAGGAGGCAGAGTTGTTTGGGGTGCCTGAATCGGAAATTATAGGAAAGCACGACCGGGATTTTGTTCATGTGGAACATGAAATGGAGATTATTCAGAAATCGGACGAGCAGGTGCTTTTAAGAAATGAACGAGTAGAATTGCCGA
>CAYTGJ010000161.1:0-10040 GCA_964437245.1 uncultured Chitinophagaceae bacterium | reverse complement strand
TGGGATCACTGTCTTCTCCAGTACAGGGACCGTTATCAAAAGTAATATTATAGGTACTGCCGCCAACACAGAGATCGCAAGAGGGAATACAAGCCATGCCATTCAGCTGGAAAACTCTCCCGGCTCAATCATCGGAGGGCTTCGTGCGACCGAAGGAAATATTATTTCCGCTTCTGTAAATTGGGGAGCAGGAATTAACTTTGAAGGCCCGGGATCCAAAAAATCAATTGTGAAAGGAAATAACATCGGTACTGACATTTCCGGCACCTTCAATCATGGGAACGACCTGATCGGGATCATCCTGAAATCAGACAGTTGTACCATTGGAGGGCCTACGCCTGAAGAAGGCAACATTATTGTCGGAACCAAACGTTTATGCGGTCTGCTAATCGCCAACGCCAATGCCAATGTTGTGACCAATAACCTCATCGGGACAGGATTTAATTCAACACCGATCCCCAACGAACGCGATGGGATATTGATCGTAGTGGAAAATCCTGGAAATACAGCCAGTAACAATATCATAAATTATAATACGATCGCCTATAACAAAGAAAACGGGATCGGCGTAGGAAGAACATTTGACCCTCCTTATTACATTAATAACAACGAGATCAATAACAACCTCCGTTTCAACTCTATCTTCTGCAACCAGCTCCTGGGCATCTACCTGAGGCTGGAAGACCCTGCCGACCACGGCAATAACGGGAAGATCGCTCCTGCCATTAACAACGCACTTTCTTCCTCTTCAAGAGTAGTAGGACTGGCCAACGGATTGCTCGCTACTGACCTCGTTGATATATACGAAATGAGCGATTGTATTAACTGCGATCAAAACCCACAGGGGAAAACCTATATCGCCACTGTTTCTCCCGACGCTTCCGGCAACTGGAGCTATGACAATGGTACTCCGATCACCGGAACACTGATCGCAATGGCGACCGATGCTAACGGAAACTCGTCTCAGTTCTCTCTTTGCTTCACTCCCTGCAACGCTACTGCTGTAGCCAGCCCGGCAGAATACACCACAAGACTGGAATCAAACAATCCCGTGTCGGTAACACTGAACTCATCCAGTACCTTCAGCGATTTGTCTCCGGTACCCGGATCTATATACTGGACGCTTAATTCTGCCGACACCTTGTCTGCGTTAATTTCCAGAGACAACTCCATCACGCTTCATTTCCAGGCTGGTGGAAGTGGCAGTACATATGGTCCCGGCCTGTACACCGTTTACCTGATCGCCAAACAAAGCGGGTGTATCGATACTACAGAAGTAAAACTTAATCTGTTCTTTATCCCGAATATGATCACTCCTAATGGAGACCAGCTGAACGATCAATGGGAAGTAGGAAGTTCTCCTGGACAATTTGATGCAAAGATCTATAACCGGTGGGGAGACCTGATCTATTCCAAATCCGATTATACCAATGAATGGGATGGTACCGGTTTAGGAGATGGAGTGTATTATTATCTTCTGGAAGATAAAGTACAGGAAGGAAAATCGTATAAAGGCTGGGTACAGATCATTCGCTAATCCAACATAAGAAGAAGAAAACAGAAAAGAAGGGTCCTGGAAATCCAGGACCCTTCTTTTGTTTCCAAGATTTTTTATATGAAACTCAACAAGGTGGGTTTATCGATCTCGTAGGAGCTGGAGTCATCCATAGTTAAAAAATCATCCTCGTCATTTACTTCGTAGATCCGGAGCTTCAGTTTTTTATGCTCCGCAAGAGAGAGCCATTGCATAATCGTTTTTACTTTCTGTGCATGATTTTCTCCGTCAATCACAAATTCGGCCAGCGGTGTCTTATCCATGATCCGCTCCTTTATCTCCACAATAGTAAGATCCGTCAGTGTACGGATATAATTAATAGCTCCTGACTTTTCAACTTCTCCCAGGTTCTCCACCAGGAACACGACTTTTGACATAGAAGATTATTCCAATAAAATTTTTATGATAAATCCGATGCTATAAGGCAAGCTGCAACTGATAGCGTTACCAGTTGACCACTTCCAATTTGGTCCGGAATTCTACGAATTTTTCCTTATAAAACCTATACATCTCAGCCGCCACTTCGCGGTTATAACGTTCTTCAAAAAAATCTACTTTTTCAAGGTCAGCCAGGTGGTACTGAAACGAATACGTACTTCCCTGTCCGGGCTCTTCCTTCATGATCTTCAAAACCCTGAAATCTTTCACTAACTCCTTATCTGCCAGAATGATTTTTATTTTTGAGTTTACCCAACTCATCCATTCGTCTCTCAAATCATCTTCAATGTTTATGGTAATACTCAACAAGTACATCTTTCTTATAATTTTTCTTTTATAAAGTTAAATATTTTCAAGCGGTTCCTTTCAGAATCTTAAAAATAAATGTTATACTTGACATCCATGTGCTTTTGCTCTGGTTTTTTTTATAAAATCAAACTAGTATGTACAACAAAGGAAATAAAAACTACAACCAGGCCCTTTCCATTCTCTCCACCCTTTTCTTTATCTGGGGTTTAATTACAGTTTTAAATCTCATACTAGTCGAAAAATTCATGATCATTTTTTCCCTTAGTGTACGTGAATCTTATTTTCTTAATGTTGCCTTTTTTGGAGCCTATCTTCTGATCTCCTATCCTGCAGGCCGGTTTATTGACTTCGTGGGTTATAAAAGCGGTATGGTCACAGGAATTTTGATCGGTGCTCTCGGTTGCTTTCTTTTTTGTCCGGCAGCAGCCTATCGCTCTTATAGCCTGTTATTGATCGCCTTGTTTGTACTGGGGGCGGGCATATCGGTCCTTCAGGTCTCGGCCAATCCCTATGTAGCCCTGCTCGGCCCCCGGGGACTGGGAGCCAGCAAGCTCACGCTTGTTCAGGCCTTTAATTCATTAGGGACTTTTCTTGCTCCGCTGTTTGCAGCAGGAATGTTCATGAACATCGCCGGGCTCACCGAAGAATCTCTTGTAGCAATGGCTCCGGAGGAACTGAAGGAAGCACTGATCGGTTATGTACAGATGCCTTATCTGATGCTGGGAGTAGCTTTTATTCTGCTGGCACTGCTGATCGGCTTCTCTGAAATACCAATCCTGGATACTTCCGGGTTTCAGCCACTCATCAGGGAAAGCATTCCTCCAAGAAAGTATATTCTTCAGGTACCTCACGTACTCACGGGAACAGTGGCTATTTTCCTGTATGTAGGAGCAGAAGTGATCATCGGCCAGTATCTTCTGGCAAAATCTGAGGTGGATGAATCCCTCTCCCTCCTGGTGAAAATCTATTGGGGTCTAGCGATGCTTGGACGGTTCGGAGGTTCATTTCTGCTCCGCTTCATAAGTCCCCGAAAAGGGATGGCCATCTTTGCCGGTTGTTCCATTTTCCTGCTGTTTATATTCCTGCTCTCCTCTCATACCATCACCGGCCTTTGGGCACTTGCGCTGATCGGACTGTTCAACTCTATCCTGTTCCCTTCCATCTACACCATGGGAATTGACGGGATGGGCAAACTCGCAGAAGAATCCTCTGCGATACTGAACATGGCTATTGTAGGAGGAGCAGTACTCCCATTCCTGTTTTCAATCCTTCCGGGAAATACTATCCCCTTTTTCATTCCGTTGGTCTCTTATGTATTCATCGTCTATTATGGACTGAGAGGTTCCCGCTATGCGAAGCGGACCAACTTCTATTGATCTGTAGAAACTTTTACCACAAACCTCTATTTACGGTATACGGGAAACAGGCTTATTTTTATAATACATATTCAGCAGGATTCCACTTATAATAAGCGTCATCCCTGCAAGCGACCAGCTATTATATACTTCTTCAAAAAACATATATCCGTATATCAGAGAAAGAACAATCCCGATATAATAAATATTCGTAACACCGGACATTTCTTCACGTGCATACGCACGCGTGAGGTACACCTGTCCTATATGAGTAAACACTCCGATCAATACGAGCATCCCCCACTCAAAAAGGTCAGGCGAAACCCAGTGTACGATGGTATAAGGTACCACCAAAGGGATCGTGACCAAAGGGAAATAAAATATGATCACAGAAGAATGGTCAAAATCACGCAACCATCTTACTAAAAAATGTGCACAGGCAGTAAAGAAGGCCGCCGATACCGCAATCAGCAAATCGGTCAGTAAAATTCTATCATCAAATCCTTTGATCAGGACAACTCCTCCAAACGAAAGCATAAAGAAAAACCATTGCCAGCCTCTGATCTTTTCTTTCAGAAACACCGCTGCCAGCAGCAATGCAAACAAGGGGATCAGATTGGAGATCGTGATAGCAGTAGCCAGAGGTAAATGCTGGATCGAATAAAAAAAACAGAAAAGGGAAAAAGCCCCGATCAATCCCCGGAGAATGAGCAACGGTTTGTTATTTCCCCACATAGGAATATTATCTTTCCGCAACGTGTAAATGCAGATCAGAATAGAAAAAATCGAACGAAAACTAATGATCTGATGAACCGGAATGGCAGGAATCGCTTTCACACAAAGATGCATCCAGGAAAATGAAACTATTGAGAAAAACATCATTTTCGCCCCTTCGGATACTTTCAACTTCATAGTGAGGAATTTACAACTACAAAAGTACTATATTTTTTCATTTATATCAGGAAAGCATCCTAATAACCATCACTCCGGGAAGGAAGACTACATCTTGTTTGTCTTTCACTTAGGTCTTAATAACCATTTATTAATTCATAAAATTGCCGATTGATTAGGCATATCGATCGGAATGTTGTTATTTTTACACAGCTATACTATATAGTTAAGACTCTATCCTAATGAAAAAAATTATTATTACCGTTGTTTTAATGTTGTCTGTTTTAGGCAGCTTCTCTTCTCAGGCCAAACCACTCAGCCCTGATGCCGAATTCAGTCTTCTCACGGTAAGTCCCGGAAACGATCTTTACTCCTGCTTCGGACACAGTGCGATCCTTCTCCAGGATACTTCCGCCGGTATTCTGAAACTGTACAACTATGGTACCTTTGACTTTAACGACCCTGATTTCTACCTGAACTTCACAAGAGGCAAACTCCGGTATATGTTGTCTGTAGAACATCCCGGCGAACTCATTGGCATGGCAAGAGACGAAAACAGGGCGGTGTACCAGCAAATTCTAAACCTCACCTCTTCTCAGAAAAAACGGCTGTATGAGTTCCTGGAAAATAATGCTCTTCCTGAAAACCGTTTTTATAAGTACGACTTCTTTTACGACAACTGCTCCAGCCGTCTGCGCGATGTGCTGGTATATGCATGCGGAGATTCACTGAATTTCAATCTCCCTCAGGCCACCGAAGAGAAAAGTTTCCGGGGACTGATTGATCCTTACCTGGAAAACAAACGCTGGCAGGACCTGGGCATGGACCTGGGATTAGGAGTACGTGCCGACAGGATCGCTACTCCTTATCAGTACATGTTTTTACCTGATTATCTGAAAGACGGAGTGGCTACCGCTACGATCAAAATAGAAGGGAAAAATGAAAAACTGGTCGTGGCCGAACAAACTCTTCTTCCTAATCAACCGGAAGACAGCGCCTCTCCTTTCTTTTTGAAACCTTGGTTTGCCTTTACGCTTTTATTGCTGCTTGTTGCCGGGTTAACCTACTACCAATATAAAAACCAGTTGAACGGATGGTGGCTGGATGCAATCCTGTTTACCCTCACCGGTCTTTTCGGGCTGGTTATTCTTTTTCTCTGGTTCTTTACCGATCACGGTGTGACCGTTAAAAATTTCAACCTGATCTGGGCAATGCCTTTGCATCTGATCTTCGTACCTATGCTCCTGGTGAAAAAAAGATTGAAACGGGTAAGCTCTTACTTCCTTACTTATTTCTTCGCATTGTTTTTTCTGATGATTTTCTGGTATTACACTCCGCAGGAATTAAACGCCAATATATTACCATTCCTGATAGCCCTGGCACTGAGATCCATGTACATTTACTATAGAATAGATAAGAATTTTGTACGATGGAAAGTTTAGATCTTGAAAAAATATGCTCTTCCACCATTGACCTGGTAAAAGAGGCTGGTGTTTTCATCCGTAAAGAATCCAGAAGTTTTGACACTTCCAGAATAGAGTTTAAAGGCAGAAGCAATGATCTCGTTTCTTACGTAGACAAAGAAACTGAGAAAGCACTGGTGGCTGGGCTAAGAACCATTTTGCCTCAGGCTGGTTTTATCGGAGAAGAAGGAGCTTCGGAAGAGGGTCAGAACGGTCTGCAATGGGTGATCGACCCATTGGACGGAACCACTAATTTCCTGCATGGACTGCCTTCCTTTTCGATCAGTGTTGCCCTGATCCAACACCAGACACTGCTGATCGGTGTGGTCTATGAAATTAACCTGGACGAATGTTTCTATGCATGGAAGGACGGAGGAGCGTATCTCAACGGGAACAAAATCAGCATCTCTCCCGTTAAGGAAATGAAGAAGGCCCTGATCGCGACTGGCTTTCCATACAGTATGCGAGGCAAGACCCATGAATATTTTGAGATCATCAAAAACATGGTAAATGAATCGCACGGATTAAGACGTCTGGGCTCTGCTGCGGTAGACCTTTGCTACGTGGCCTGCGGGAGATTTGAAGCCTATTTTGAGTTCAACATTCATATCTGGGACATCGCAGCAGGGGTACTGATCGTACAGGAAGCAGGAGGACAGGTAACCGATTATTCCGGAGGGAATGACTACCTGCACGGAAAAGAACTTCTGGCAGCAGGAGCCATTCATGCAGAAGCATTGACGATCATTCAAAAACACTGGTAGAATATGTGGCAGAATATTATCATAGGACTGGCTTTTACTGCAGCGACCGTATACCTGATCCGGATGGTCCGGAAACAGTTTACTGCCAAAAGCACCTGCGCAAAAGGTTGTGGATGCAGCAAAATAGATCTTGATAAAATAGAAAAGGAGATCAATTCCATTAAAAAATAACAAGCCGGTCCTTTTCTGTAACGACCGTTTTTGTCAGTACCTATTCAAAATCGAAAAACTCCTGCTGATTAGGTTTCACCGTTTGCTTCACATCGTTTTCCTTTTTTCTGAACAGATCTACAAACTCCTGCTTTTCCTTCTTAAGATCTTCCTGAATTTTATTTTTAACGCGTCTGGTATCGTAACCGATCTTATAATTGTCGGCTGTACCTTTGATAGTCAGGAATAAAAGACTTCCCTTTTTAGTGTCTTCTTCAATCGCACCAAACGCTGCATCTTTGTCGACTTTGGGTTTCTTAAGATTTTTGAGTGGAACAATGAGCTTGTAATCCATTTCACTGTCAAACGTATGAGTACCGGAAAACGAAATGTCCGAGACATTGGAAATAATCTGCATCTCGGGAAAAGAGATCCTTCTGTTTTCTATGAACACTTTATTTTTAAGCTCTGAAAAAACAATATGCTCCAGTTCTTTCGCTTGAATGAAACGGGACAAACTTTGCATCGGTTCAAAATCATTCAGCTCCCCTTTCAGGATCGAACCGTCCACATTTGCCACCAAACTCTTGGTATCTATTTCTCCCAGTTGATTCCAGTTGAAAGCCGTTTCTACATTTCCCGTAAATTCTCCTTTCAGGTTCTTATACGTAATAAATTCCTGACCGAAATTATCAAACATATAAAACAAGCTGTCTATATTGATCTCTGACAACCCGGAACGGATGGTGGTCTCTATTTTATGCTCCGAGCTAAAATTAACAAGGCTCGACAACTTCAGATCTCCACCGGCGATCCGGAAAGAAATATTTTCTGCTTTCAACAACGGCTGATCAAAACTCAGCGAACCACGAAAACGCTCCATCCGGATTTTCTTGTAAACAATTTCTTTGATATCTACGTCAACCGCTGCAACATACTTTTCCAGATACGGGAACCGGCCTCGTCTTTCTGAGGAATGGCTCTCCTCCCGATCATCCTCGTCTTTCTTTCCAAACGACAGTAATTCCTCAACCTCAAGCTTGTCGCACCGGATCTGAGCATCTACCAACATACGTGCCTGGTCAAGAAGCAACGCTCCGATCAGATTTTTGATCATCCCATCAACCTTAAAATCACTCTTACCAATCTTAGTGGTAAAACCTGTCACAGCAACATCATTTTTATTGAAAAGAAACGTGCCGTTCGTTTTCTCCAGTTTATAAGAAGCTTCCTCCGGAATGCAGGTAAGCTCCTTAAGCGAGATCTCTCCTGCCGCTTCGATCCTGTTGTGTCCGGCACGGGTCTTGAGATCATCCAGAGCCCCTTTGAACTCTATATCGAAATCAATTTCTCCGGAAGCAGCTTTGATCCCGGCTATTTTATAGAACCCAAGCACCGAAGCCGCATTGACAGTTCCGGTAGCGTCCATGGCAATAAAGGGATTGTTAAAATTCCGGTACAGAAAATTTCCCTGGATCATCCGGTCATCAAAATCGAACCGTATATTCTCCAGCTTCAGAGAGGTCGTGGACGCATTTTTCTTTTCTCCGTTACTGAAAATTCCAGAGAAATTAGCATCCGTGATTTTTGTCCGGAAGTCGGGATGAAAAAAAGAAGCCTTTTTACAACCGAACAATACGTTGACCGAAGCATTTTCCGTTTCAGAAACTCCCCCTTTGATCAGGGCATTGAAATAAACCTCTCCTTCGCTACGGTAATCGGCAAGTTTCTCATAAAATTTTTTAGGGATCAGGGAAAGTAATGTATGAATATCTCCTCTCTTATTATCAATACGGATATCGATCAGGTTCTTTTCTTTATAAGCATACGTACCCTCCACCTGAAAAGCCGATTGCTCCACAGTAATAGCCGTAGGCAGGATCGTTAGTTTCTTTTGGTTGTCATCGTATTCCAGGTCACTCCGGACCAGGATCTCTTTCCCTTTAAAATATTCTCCGTCGTGTATCCGTATAGTATTGATAAGCTGTGGTCCTGTCAGCTTGATCAGGTATACATCCCCTCGTATGGCAAACTCCGCTTTTAGCTCGTGAGATAATACCTCATAATACTGCTCGTTGGTCTCGTTCCGGTATTTGACCAATACATCCTTTATATGGATATCTGTCAGGTCAAGCCCTCCGCCTCCTTTCCCCTTTCCGGAAGAATCTTTCTTTAAAATAGTATAATTATTTTCCCCTTCTTTATTGACCCGCAAATTGAATTCTCCGTTTTCCAGGTACAACTTATTAATTACATATTTCCGTCCCAGGATATTCCAGAAATCAAAGGTAAGATACAAATGGTCCGCCCTCCCGAGTAAATTAGTACTACCGGGAATGCTCTCATATATTTTCACTTCTTTAAATCCCATCGCTACCTGGGGGAATTTCTTCAGAAGAGACAGGTCAATATCAGGATTGATATCAACTTTCGTATTAAGATGTTTATTGATCTCTGCTACGGAAGCACTGATAATTTTGTCTTTAAAAAAATACAATACGCCCGCCGCAAGAAGGAAAAGGGCGATGACTACCGCCAACGTCCACAGTAAAATTCTATATATCAGTTTTCCTGTATTCAAAGTCTGACAGAATACTTTCTGTGAAATTTATGTAAACATACAATAATCTGCAACTCCCATTAAAATATTCCGCTTGTTTAAGATCTTTTTCAGGAAACAGGAATACACTGTTACGGTTCCTAAATGCTCCTCTCCTGTACCCGGGAATCGTAATAATATTCCTCCTGGACACTCTAAAAATAATAACCCGTTTTCTGTACCTCTTATTGTCTTCTTTTCTCCCCTGATTTGTTCTCCGACTCTCCGATGGTTTTTCTCTGTCCCGGAACACTCTTTCTGGTACTCTTTTAGAAATACCCAGGCCGTGATTTCAAAAAATCATCCTATACGACAAAGAGTAACCTTTGTTTGTTTCCTCACAAACAGCTTATTAAAAAACGTCCGGTACAAGGGGTCAAGAAAAGGCTATCGTATTGAAAATTATTTTTCACTTTTTTTTGCAAAAAAGAAATTTTACTATACCTTTGCAACTCCAAAATTAAAGGGAGCTTAGCTCAGCTGGTTCAGAGCATCTGCCTTACAAGCAGAGGGTCG